>JBILYA010000400.1:0-2601 GCA_044378065.1 Burkholderiales bacterium
CAGTCCGGTCTTGGCGAAGCGCTGGGTGAACGACGTATCCACGGTTCCCGGATGTAGTGCCACGCAGATGGCTGCCGGATTGTTACGCCGGAGTTCGACGGCGGCGGTGCGCACGATCTGGTTCAGCGCGGCTTTGGAGGCCCGATAGCTGTACCAGCCGCCAAGCTGGTTGTCGCCGATGCTGCCGACACGCGCGGACAGGGTGGCGAACACGCTTTTACCTTCACGCGGCAACAGCGGCAGGATGTGTTTCATCAATAGCGCCGGGCCGATGGTGTTGATCTGAAAAGCTCTTGCCATGGTTTCAGGGGCGAGCTGGCGCCAGCTTTTTTCGGCGATGCAGCCTTCGGCGGTGAGGGCGCCGGTGGCGTCGATCACGGTGCGCAGGGGTTGGCAGCTTTGCGCGATGCGAGCGGCTGCGGCAGCCATGCTGGCTTCATCCGTCAGGTCGAAAGTGAGCGGGCCACTGCGACTGAATCCGAGCACCTCCACGTAACGTGGGTTTTGGGAGAGGGCTGCGACCAGCGCGCTGCCGATGCCGCCGCTTGCGCCAAACACAACGGCAATGCCGGGGAGGACAGGGGTTTCTGTAGGCATGAACTGGTTCAACTTGGGGTTTTGTCCAGGAAAGATCCAACAATATTAAAGGAATGTCCCGTAATTACAGGATTAATGTTGTTCATTACCTATACAGTAATGATTCAACAGGAAACCCTAAATCATGAACCTCGTCAAAGAAGAACAGAACACCCTCGCAGCGAAGTCCTTTGCCGATACGGCAGTACGTTATCCGATTGGCGTGGCGGCGCGGCTGACCGGTATCCAGGTCGAAACGTTGCGGGTCTGGGAACGTCGCTATGGCGTGATCGGACCTCAGGTCAGCGCCAGCGGACGCCGGCTGTATGCAGCAGAAGATCTGGATCGGCTGCGTTTGATCAAACAGCTGGTCGACAGCGGCCATCCGATCAGTTCAGTGGCATCGGTGTCCTCGGAGAAATTGCGTGAGCTGCGTGAAGTGTCGATGGAGCGTATCGGTGCGGCTTCGGAAGAATCTGCCGAGATGCTCAATCTGCGCGCAGTGCTGGTGGGTGAGGCGCAGCGCACCGGTCGTGGTCGCGGGCTGGTTGTCGCGGGTTACTGCATGGACATGGAGCGCGCAGCGACACAGTTCAGGAACACCGAAGCGGATGTGGTGATTGTCGAACTGCCTTCTCTGCTGGATTTGGATATCGAAGAAATCGATGCCATCAAAAAAACGGTCGGTGCGCGGCTTGTCGTAGTGTTGTACCGGTTTGGCGCCAGTTCAACGGTCAGAAATATTCGCAAGGCTGGTCATGTCGCCGCGCATGCTGCAGTTGATGGACACGGATTGCGCGCTCTTTGCCGTGCGGCCTTGTTGCCTTCGAATCCGCAGCCCTTGCCAGTAGGTTCGGAGCAACGGCTGGATAACGCAACGCTGGAGATGCTGGCGCAGGCCTCCACCACGATTGAATGCGAATGTCCGAAGCATCTGGTGGAACTGATTCGTTCCCTGGCGAGTTTCGAGACTTATAGCGAGCAGTGCAGCGCGCGTAGTGATCTTGACGCCGCTTTACATCAGGATCTGCAGCAGACGGCCGGGCGCGCACGCGTGCTGCTGGAGCAGGGCTTGCTGCGACTGGCCATGCTGGAAGGCCTGCCATTACCGGAAGTCCGCCGATGACACCGGCCTGTGTTTTCGGGCTGGCTGGGCTGATTCCGTTTGTCGGGTTGGCTGGCATCATGGCGATCGGACCGGGTCATTGGTATGCGACATCGCAGGTTTTGCTGACCCAGTATGGGGCTTTGATTCTGAGTTTTGTCGGGGCCTTGCACTGGGGCTACGCGGTGCAGCAGGAGGTCAAGGGTGCACAGGCTTGGCTGCGATTCGGTTATAGCGTGGTGCCGGCATTGGTGGCTTGGCTGGCGCTGCAATTTCCGCTGGGAATGGGCATGCAGATCATCGCGATGTCTTTGATTGTTTGTCTGGTTGTGGACCTGGCCTGGTTGAGGATGGCGGCATTGCCGGTCTGGTTTACCCGCTTGCGGGCCATCCTGACTGCTGGCGGTTCGGCCTCTTTGTTGATGGCGAGCGTGTCCTAAGTGGAGGTATCGATGGTCATTGCCGAGGCTCCGGTCCGGGTCAATCGCACCCCGGGTATCCTGACCCTGACGGATGCCAATACGACTATTGGCTATTGCCGCTATAACCCCGTAGGCGAGGTGGAATATATCTTTGTTCATCCGGCTCATCGGCGGCTCGGGTATGCGCAATACCTGCTGAAACTGGTGGAGCAGACGGTGGAACGTCCGTTATCATTCCAGTCCCCGATCAGTCCGCTGGGCCGGGCATTGAAGAATGCCTATGAAGCCCGAGGTTCTGACCGGTAACAGACTCCAATCGAAATCCGGGTTAAAACCCGTATTCCGAATTTTTATACTCAGCCTGTGCAAACGGGTTTTCACGAAAGGAAGTTGCCATGATCGCAGTTGGCCAGACGCTCCCCGAAGGCAAATTGATGGAATCCACCGCATTTGACGAATCCAACGGCTGCCCGATGCCGCCGCAGGAAGTCGATGTCG
>JBILYA010000427.1:0-2595 GCA_044378065.1 Burkholderiales bacterium
AATTATTCTTTTCGAGAATCATCGGATGCAAACAATCTATTTGTTTCTCGGTCTGGAATTGATAAATCGCTTTTTCATCCAGAAGATTTTATGCAAGTGGCGATGGATGGTCATCCTGTATTGGAAGATCGTGGGATCAAACCTTCTGCTGAAACATTGATTCACTGTGTTTTGTATAAATTATTTCCTGAAACAACGGTGATTCTTCATAGTCATTCTTCTAATTCAGTGGTAAATTCGCAATTATACAACACTTCCATTCCTTTTGAAAGATATGAAATTCAAAAAGGATTTGCAGGACAAACAACACATGATAATCAAGTTCATATTCCAATTTTACCAAATTCACAAGATATGAAAGAGTTTGCTACTTGGATGGAAGAACGCAAAGCTGAATTTACAAACCATTGTTTTATTATTCGCAACCATGGAACGTATGCTTGGGGCAAAAACCTGTTTGAAGCAAAAAGACACTTGGAAACATTGGAATATTTGTTGGAAGTGAATTTGAAATTGAAGGAGATAAACAAATAAAAACTCCTCCCCCTTTATCCCCCTCCAAAGGGGGGAAACATAAAAAATCAAACGATGAACAACATAAAACGACAAGAATTACTGACATTACGAGAAAACTCCCAGTTAGGTGGTGGACAAACACGTATTGACAAACAACATAGTCAAGGAAAATTAACTGCAAGAGAACGTATTGAATTGTTGCTTGATGAAGATACCTTTCAAGAGATCGGTATGTTTGTTACGCATCGATCTTCTTCTTTTGGATTGGATGAACAAAAATTTCCTGGAGATGGAGTTGTCACTGGTTATGGTCGTATTCATGGACGATTGGTTTATGTCTTTTCACAAGATTTTACAGTATTAGGTGGTTCACTTTCTGAAACACATGCAGAGAAAATCTGTAAGATTATGGATTTAGCGGTAAAAAATGGAGCACCCGTAATTGGGTTAAATGACTCTGGGGGTGCACGTATCCAAGAAGGGGTGGTTTCCCTTGCTGGGTATGCTGATATTTTTTATCGCAATACACGTGCTTCTGGAGTTGTTCCGCAAATCAGCGTGATTATGGGTCCTTGTGCAGGTGGTGCAGTATATAGTCCTGCGTTGACTGACTTCGTATTTATGGTGGAAGACACTTCCTATATGTTTGTTACTGGACCTAATGTGGTAAAAACGGTAACACACGAAGAAGTAAGTTCTGAAGATTTAGGTGGAGCAAAAACACATGCAGAAAAATCAGGGGTCACTCATTTTACCAGTTCAAATGACGTGACTTGTTTGAGACAAGTACGTGAATTTATGACGTATATGCCACAAAATTATGGAGAATACGCACCTACAACTTCCTTTGATTTTGATAAGTCTAAATTAACTCAAATACAAACTATTTTACCCGAAAACGCTTCTTTTCCGTATGATATCCGAAGCGTAATCGAATGTATTATTGATGATAATTCATTCCGTGAAGTACACAAAGATTTTGCTACAAACATTGTAGTCGGATTTGCTCGTTTGGAGGGAAGAACCATTGGAATTATTGCCAATCAACCAGAATCTCTTGCTGGGGTTTTAGATATTGATTCTTCACGCAAAGGAGCACGTTTTGTTCGTTTTTGTGATTCGTTTAATATTCCTTTATTGGTATTGGAAGATGTCCCTGGATTTTTACCAGGAACAGACCAAGAGTGGAGAGGAATTATCTCTCACGGAGCAAAATTATTATATGCATTTTCAGAAGCTACTGTTCCGAGAGTTACCGTTATTACGCGCAAAGCCTATGGTGGTGCTTTTGACGTAATGAACTCAAAAAATATTGGAGCTGATGTCAATTTTGCTTGGCCAACAGCAGAAATTGCGGTAATGGGAGCGAAAGGTGCCGCAGAGATTATATTCAAAAGAGAAATTGCTACAGCCAAAGACCCACAGGCAAAATGGATAGAAAAAGAAGCTGAATATGCTGAAATGTTTGCCAATCCGTATCGTGCGGCGGAAAGAGGTTTTGTAGATGAAGTGATTTTGCCGGAGGAAACTCGTTCTAAATTAATTCACGCATTTAAAATGTTGGAAAACAAAGCAGAACATTTACCACAGAAAAAACATGGGAATATTCCGTTGTAGATTGGAAAATTGGAGATTGGAGATTGGATAAATTAATAATCCTCCCCCCTGCCCCCCTCCAAAGGGGGGATAATCTCACTCATTAATCCTCCCTAAGGGAGAAAGTGCTAATGACTAATTATTATTAACTAAATATGAGACTTTTATATTTTATAGTTAAACTTTTTTCTCAATATTCTCTGCGAATTTATTTTCCTAGAATATTAAAAATCAATGCGCCGAAAAATCGATTTGGTCGTACTATATATGTGAGTAATCACCCGTCTTCGTTTATGGATCCGGTTGTGTTGGGTACCTTACAACGTCCTATTGTGTTTTTTATGACTCGCTCGGATATCTTTACTCCAGTGATGAAGCCAATTTTATGGTTAGCACAAATGTTACCCATTTACAGGCAGTTAGATGGAGAAGGAGCCGTTGGGAAAAATGCAGCTGTATTCAAAACAACATCAAACGTATTAA
>JBILYA010000043.1:0-10290 GCA_044378065.1 Burkholderiales bacterium
GCTGCGCCCGGTTCGATGTCGAAGGCGTTGAGCAGGAACACGAAATCGCGGTCGACTTTCATGAATGCCGGATTTTTCGGATGCACGACAATAAAACCCATCATGCCCATGGCCATCTGCACCATCTCGTCGGCATGCGGGTGATACATGAAAGTGCCGGATTTCTTCATTTCGAATTCGTAGACAAAGGTCTTGCCCACCGGGATTTGCGGCTGGGTCAGTCCGCCGACGCCATCCATGCCGTTGGGTAGCAGGATGCCGTGCCAATGCACCGTGGTGTGTTCCGGCAGTCTGTTGGTGACAAAAATGCGTACTTTGTCGCCCTCGACGCATTCGATGGTCGGGCCCGGTGACTGACCGTTGTAACCCCAGAGGTGAGCGGTCATTCC
Organism: Burkholderiales bacterium; assembly: GCA_044378065.1. GTDB lineage: Bacteria > Pseudomonadota > Gammaproteobacteria > Burkholderiales > SG8-41. Next base: position 390 of record JBILYA010000043.1, read on the forward strand.
AGGGGCAATCTGCCGACGCACCGGTTCCGCGACGAGGTGGAATTCCTTCCAGCCGCCTTTCATGCGCCAGGGCAGGGTCCAGCCGTTGATGGTCACGACCGGGTTGTAGGGGCGTCCGCCGGAAGGAATGAGTGGCGGCTGCGTGTCGGGCTTCGACTGCATCGGTGCTTCGGGCACCGCGCCCTGGGCTGCGCGGCTGACTACCGCGGCGCCGAGCAGGGCGGCGCCGGAGGCGCGGAGGAAATTGCGGCGGTTATTCATGTTGTGATCCGTTTCTCAGTGGCCGGCTTCGGCGGCGGGCGCGGCGGCGCGCAGGCTGCCGCCCGATGCGGCAATGGCGCCGGGCGACTTGCCGTTGATGGTGAACTGCAGAGTGGTGTCGGCGAGCCAGAAGTCGCGTTGCGCTTCGATGGCGTTGATCACCGCACCGACCTGCTGGCGGGATTCGGCGAGCAGTTCAAACACGCTCATCAGCATGCCGTTGTAGCGCAGCAGTGTTTCTTCGCTGATGCGCGCGCGCAGCGGCACCACTTCGTCGCGGTAGTGCCTGGCCAGATCGTAGTTGCTGCGCCAGGCGCCGTAGGCTTCGCGCACTTCCGAGCGGGCGCGTATCGCGATGTCCGCCGCACGGTTTGCCGCCTGCCGGTGGGTGTTTTCGGCCCGCGCCAGTTTTGCCGAACCGGAATCGAATATCGGCAGCCGCAGTTCGATTTCGTAACCCGTCTGACGCGGTTTGCCGCTTTCGCTGTTGCGGATGTATTTCGCTTCGAGCACGCTGAAATATCCGGTGGCCCTGGTCAGGCCCAGCGAGTTGGCGATGTTTTCGGCATTGCGTGCGGCCTCCTGCACATCGAGCCGCTGCTGCATGGCCTGCCGTTCGATATCGGTCATATCGCGCAGCGATGGCGGAAGATCGGGCAACCGTTCCGGCAGCTTGAACGCAATGTCGTTGCCCCACAGCCCGAGCAGCCGCGTCAGCCGCTCGCGTTCGGCTAGCGCCTGTTGGCGGGCGCGCGCGAGTTGTGCGGTGGCATCGGCATAAAACGCCTGCTCCCGCGCCTGGTCGAGTTTGCTGAAATTCCCGGCCTTGACCATGCGCCTTGCCAGTTCTGATGCCGCCTCGGCAGCCTCTTTGACCTGTTCGGCATAGGCTGCGGATTGTTGCGCAGCAATTGCGCTGATCCACGCGCGGCGGGTATCGGCGGCGACCTGCATGATGTCCGCAGCCATGCGGCCCTGCGCGAGTTCGAAACGTTCGCGTTCCAGCTGCGTACGTATCGGCATGGTCAGCAGTCCCATCAGGTCGAAGATGAATGCGCGTTCGTATTCAACTTCATCTGCGCGGTGCTTGCGTGCAAACGAAAAGCCGGGATTGCGCAAGCGTCCCGCCTGCACCAGATCGGCCTCAGCGATGCCGAGTTCGGCGTAACTCGCCTGCAGGCCGCTGTTGTTGAATAGCGCAACCTGGACTGCTGCGTCTGCCGTCAGCGGCTGCGCAAGCAGTTTGCGCACGGCGTCTGCGGCACGGTCGGCGTCGGCGTCGTTCCGGATCCACGGCGCCTGCTGGGTCAGGCCCCGGCTGGCCAATGCAGCATTAACGTCGCGGGTGCCGCCATCCTCGGAAAAAGTGGCGCAGCCGCCAACCAGCATGGTTAGGGCGGCGGCGCAGAGCATGCGCAGCTGGCTCATTTCATGCCTCCATGATGGTGGTGACCCGCCATGCCGCCGGGGGAATGCTTGCCGTTTGATGTCCCGGCTTTTGCAGGGTCTGGGCTGCCGTGGGTGTGGCTGCCGCCGTTTGCGGGCGGCGCGGTGTTGGCAACAATGCCCCTGTGTCCTCCGACGCGGGCAACTTCATCATTGAGCTCACGCCATGACGCAGTGCTTTCGTCGCCCAGCGGGCGGTAACCGGTGAACGCCGATGCGTACGGCACCGCAACGGTAGCCGCGGACGGATCGGCAGGATGAGAGCGTGTCTGCGTTTGTGCCAATGCATGTTGCGCAATGGCGGCGGACGCGCAGGCGATGATTGCAGATTTCCAGTACATGACAATTCCCTCGACAACGGGCGGGCGCAATACGGCCCGAAGCGGCGACGCCGCGGAATGCGCGGCAAGCCGGTGCGTTACTGAAGGGGAATCAGGCCCTGGGTGGGCGTTGGGGCAGTTCGGGGATGTGCAGAGTGCTCAGCAGTGATACCCGGGGTACGACTGCATGGGGTGCTACCGGCGACAGTGGCATCACCGAGGCGGTGACGCCTGAAAACGCATGGTGGCAGCAGGAGTGGCCAGAAGAGTTGTCGTGCGAGTCATGACCGGCAGGATACGTGTCCGCAGTAGCATGATGGTGATGGCCGTTCGCCGCTTCATCGTGATGTGCAGCCTGCTGCCCGTGCATCGAGTGTGTGGCGGCGATCAGTTCGTCGCCACAGGCTGTCTTCGGTGTTAAAGCCGCCACTGCCTGCAGAGGCAGGGTCAGCATCAGCAGCCAGACGGCGATGGAGCGCAGCAGTTTCATGGGCGAAAGTGTAGGCGGATTCCCGGGGTGCTGCAATGCGGCGGGTTATTGTCGGGGCTGGAACACGAGGAAATACTGGTTCGGCAGGAAGGCGTATTCCTCTCTCAGGGCATAACCAGCGCGCTGTAGTTCAGCCTTGACCTGTTCCGGTGCAATGCGCGCCGCTTTGGGCGGACCTTCCGGCGAGTCCATGGTGAAATCAATGACGGCGAGCCGTCCGCCGGGTTTCAGCGAACGTTGTAATTCCCGGAAATACGCTTCGCGTTTTTCGATGTGGTGATAAACATCGACAAGAATCACCAAATCGGCTTTTTCCGGCAATGCCGCATCACCGGGTTTGACCAGTACGGCTTTGACGTTATTGAGGCCTGCGCGTTTCGCACGGTCGGCGAGGTATTTCACCATATCAGGCTCGGCATCCAGTCCGTAGACCTTGCCCTTGGGCACCATGTGCGCCAACCGTATCGAAAAATAACCGGTGCCTGAGCCGATGTCGGCTACAACGGCATCCGCTTTCAGTTTTAGCGCCTGGATGACTTCATGCGGTTTCTGCCAGGCATCACGTTGCGGATCGTCAAAGATCTTGGCCCATTGTTCAGCGCCGCTGAAGCTATGGTCGTGGGTGTGCGGTGATTGCGAGGCTGCGATTGCGGGTTTTGCCGCTTGCGCCGTGCGTTGCATCGCGCCGCGCGGGCCCTCGGGGCCCATTGCCATCCGCGCATTCAGGCCGCGATGAAACGCCGTTGGACCTTCCTGCACCAGTTCTGTGACTTCGCTCGCGTGCGCCTGCAGCGCTGCGGCGACTTTGGCGTCGGCGGTGGTCTGGATGACGACGGCACCCTTGTCGGTCATTTCAATCACTGACTTGATTTTGTCGGCGTTGTCGAAGATCACCGGTAGTGTGGTGCTGAAAATATTAAATTCCCTGCCGTCCTGCAAACGGCCCGACATGCTGGCGACATGGGCCTTGATCGCCTGCGCGACTCTCGGATCGTCGGACTCGGTGACGGTTTTGATGCCGTCGGGCAGATTGGTCACGGTACGTTTGATGTTCGTGTTGTTGTGCACGAGATCCATCACCAGTCCCATGTCCGTGGCGGAACCGGCATCCTGCCGGGTCAGCATGCCCAAAGGTCCGCGCATCATGCCGCCGCCCGTGCCATGGTGCATGCCGTAGGGCTGTGCAGACGCGGTAATGCCGCTTGCGGCGAGGGTGGTTACGAGGATGATCCGGACGGCAAATTGCATAGTGTTCTCCTGACGACAGCGAATACTTCTGTTGCAAACGCGAACGGGGCGGATTGTACCGCCCCGTTTTCCCTGGCAGACCGGTCAGTTGACCTGCGTGGCCGGTGCTGCGTTCCGGCCCATGCCGTGGCCCTGATGATTACGGTGCTCCGGCAGCGTGATGCCTTTCTCCGTCGCACGCTTCTGCATTTCGGCGTGATTGGCCGTTGCGATCTGCTGGCGCTCTTCGGGCGACTTGGCGTTGCGCATTTTGTCGCGCATCGCGGTGCGCTCGTCCGTGGTCATCAGTTGCTGGCCTGCCTGCGGGGTGCCGCCCTGGGCTTTCGCGCCATCGCAGCCTTCGCCGCGATTGGCCTGCTGGCCACCCGCCGCATGTTTGCCGCCGTGGTTCATGCCCTGCATCTGGTGCTGGCCGCCTTGCTGTGCGCCCGGTCCCATGCCGTTGCCCATCTGGCCCGGGTGGGCGTAGGCGGTGGCGGCGAGGCCGAGGGTGAGGGCGACTGCGACGGTGATTTTGTTGAGCGTTTTCATGATGGTGTCCTTTGCGTAATGGTTGTGGAGGTTTACCTTGGAAGTCCTCGTGTTGCAGTTCAGGTCATTCCGGGCTCTCAAAGTGATTTCATTAACGCATTAACCTGTAACTCAACTGTGTCGGGCAAGCGGCTTTTGGTATCACTGCTTTGCAGGTGCCGACCGCTTGATACACTGCGTTACAATTTTCCGGGCCGATCTCCGCTTAATGGCTCGTGTGATGCCCGCCGCTCCGGTATAAATGAATCCATGGGAGCCATGAATACGCCTGACCACATTCTTGTGGTGGATGACGACACCGAGATCCGCAGCTTGCTGCATGAGTATCTGCAGAAGCAGGGTTATCGCGTCACCGCCGTGGCTGACGGCAAGGGCTTGCGCACGGCAGTGGCGACTTCGCATCCCGACCTGATCATTCTCGATCTGATGCTGCCCGGCGAGGACGGTCTGACACTGTGCCGTGACCTGCGTGCCAAATCCGAAATCCCGATCATCATGCTGACGGCGCGCGGCGACGAAACCGACCGCATTGTCGGCCTCGAACTCGGCGCTGACGATTACGTCGCCAAACCGTTCAGCCCGCGGGAACTGCTGGCGCGCATCAAGAGCGTATTGCGGCGTGCGCGGGCACTGCCGGAAAACCTGAAGACCGAGGAATCCGGCGTGTTCCGTTTTGCCGGCTGGACGCTGGACGCCGCCACGCGCAATCTCACTTCACCGCAAGGTGTTGTGGTTGCGCTGTCAGGCACCGATTTCCGTTTGCTGAAAATCTTTGTTGATCATCCGAACCGCGTGCTGACGCGTGACCAGTTGATCGACCTGATGCTGTCGCGCGACGCCGGACCTTACGACCGCGCCATCGATGTGCAGGTCAGCCGCCTGCGTCAGCGCCTCGGCGAAGACGCCAAGGAGCCGGCCATTATCAAGACCGTGCGCGGGCAGGGCTATGTCTTCGCCGCGCATGTCGAAGCAGGCGCGCGGTGAGTCTGCTGCCGCGCTCATTGTTCAGTCGCCTGGTGTTGGTGCTGCTCGGCGGATTGCTGACGGCGCAACTGCTGAGTTTCGCCATCCATATGCACGACCGCAGCGAGCTGCTGATGCAGGCCAGCGGCATGCAGTCGGCGCAGCGTATTGCCGACATCGTCAACCTGCTCGACACGCTGACGCCGCCGGAGCGGCAGAAAATCGTCAAGGTGCTGGCCGCACCGCCGCTGGCGGTGAGTCTCGACCGTCCGCCGCTGGCGCCGGCTGATGCCGACAGCGAATCGGGTGCGCGCGCCGTGTTGTTTGCATCCTTGCTGCGGCGTTTTCTCGGGGAGGATCGCAATGTCGTGGTTGGCATGGCGGTGGGTGGTCCTTCGGGTGGCGCATATCCGGGTGGCGGTGCAATGCGTGGTCCGGGCGGTGCGGGTGAATGGACGCCGCCGATGATGCGTCACGGCAGCGGCCCCGGCGCGGGCGGGCTGACGTTTGTTGCGCAGGTTGCGTTGCGTGACGGTACGCGGGTAACTTTTGATGCACGCCAGCCGCAGGCCACCGATAACTGGCCCTATCGCGTGCTGCTGAGCATTGCGTTGTTGCTGGCGGCGGTGATTGGGGTGTCGCTGATCGCCGTGCGCTGGGCGACGCGTCCGCTGAAAACGCTGGCGGATGCCGCCGACGAACTCGGCAAAAACATCAACCGCCTGCCGCTGGCCGAATCCGGTCCGACCGAAGTCGCACGCGCCGCGCGCGCCTTCAACACCATGCAGTCGCGGCTCGCCGCGTACCTGCGCGAACGCACCCAAGTGCTGGCCGCGATGTCGCATGACCTTAAAACCCCGATCACGCGCCTGCGCTTGCGTGCTGAATTGCTGGACGATGCGCCATTGCGTGCCAAGTTCGGCAACGACCTGCAGGAAATGGAAGTCATGGTCGCTTCAGCGCTGGATTTCCTGCGCGGCATGGACAACGGCGAGCCGGTGCAGCCGGTGGATGTGAATGCGTTGCTCGAAAGCCTGCAGGCCGATCTGCGAGAGACCGGTGGCGAGGTGAGGATCGAAGGGCTGGCCGCAGGCCCCTATGCAGGCCGGCCGCAGGCGCTGAAACGCTGCCTCGCCAATCTGCTGGAAAACGCCATCAAGTACGGCACCAGCGCGCAGGTGGTTGTCGAGGATCATGCCGACCGGTTGCAGATCAGCATTCTCGACCAAGGTCCCGGTTTGGCTGTTGATCAACTGCGCAAGGTGTTCGAGCCGTTTTACCGGGTTGAGGGTTCGCGCAACCGCGACACCGGCGGCACTGGACTCGGGCTGGCAATAGCAAAGAACGTGGCGGAGTTGCACGGGGGCCGTATCGAATTGCGCAATCGCGCGGAAGGCGGCCTGGCGGCGGTTTTTACGCTCCCGAGACTTCACCGGTCCGGCTGAGCGCGTACCCGAGCGGTATCAATGCCGCCTGGATCGCGCTGAATGGGGTGTGTGATCCAGATCAATGGGTTTTGTTACAGACGACCCATCATAAACACCAACGACTGCTCCTGTCACGGTATGTCACTCAACGTATCCGGGCATGGGGCCGGGGTGAATCCCATCGAACTTATCATTTCAACCATCTGGCCGGTATTGCATGGCGGTTTCGGCAACCTGGCGGCCTACCTCGCGGCACACGTGCTGCTGTGCCTGCTGCCGGCGTTTTTTATTGCCGGCGCGATGGCGGCGTTGATTCCGACGGAGATCGTCACCCGCTTCCTCGGGCGCAATTCCAGCAAGACAGTGTCGTACCCGGCTGCCGCTGCGGCCGGATCGCTTCTGGCGGTGTGTTCCTGCACCATCGTGCCGTTGTTTGCAGGCATTTATAAAAAAGGCGCAGGTCTGGGTCCGGCGATCACCTTTCTGTTTTTTGCGCCGGCCGCGAACATTCTTGCGCTGGTTTACACCGGCAGCATCATCGGTATTGATCTGGCTGCAGCCCGGTTGATCCTGTCGCTGGTGTTCGGCATCGGCATCGGGCTGATCATGGCGCTGGTGTTCCGCGCCGATGACGCGGCGCATGAACTGGAAGCTGACAGTCTGTTTGCGCATCACGCCGGTGTCGGCATGGCGCGAGGCGCGGTTGCGTTGCTCTTTGTCTGGGTCCTGCTGTTGCTGACCGGCACATTGAAGCTGGAAGTGTTGACAGGAACCTATGTGCAGCTTGATTTTCCGCTTTCGGGTGCGGCAGCGTGGCAGGAGATGTTGAACCGGCTGGTGCCCTTCGATGCGGCGAAAGGCGAAGAGGGCGTGTCGATACAGGGCGTGGCGCTGATTTTGCTGCTGGCGGCCATTGGCTTGGCGGCGTGGCACGGTCTGGAAAAAATTCAGGATGGCGCGAACCGCTGGACCTGGGCCAGCCTGGCCTTGATCGCGACAACGCTGCTGCTGGCGGCTCTGGCCGTGCAGGCCACCCCGGCGGGTTTAAGCATTGGTTTGACTGGAAAATTCTTCGGCGTCGCCATCGCACTGGCCGTGCTCTACTGGATTGTCCGGACGCGCCTGTCGACGGAAGCCGTCGTTGACTGGCTGTGGGAATCATGGCGATTCGCGAAGCAGATTTTTCCGCTGCTGGTGATCGGCGTGTTCGTGGTCGGCATGATCCGTGTGCTGATCCGCCCGGAATGGATTGAGGCGCTGGCCGGCGCAAACACCGTGCTGGGCAATGTTGCCGGCGTGACCTTCGGCGTGTTCATGTATTTCCCCACCCTGGTCGAGGTGCCGATTGCGCGCATGTTCCTTGACCTCGGCATGCACCGCGGGCCGTTGCTGGCCTACCTGATGTCCGATCCGGAGCTGTCGCTGCAGAGCATCCTGATCATCTCGGCAATCATCGGCCGCAAAAAAGCCTGGACCTACGTCGGGCTTGTGGCCCTGTTCAGTGCCAGCGCCGGCATGACCTATGGCGCGTGGGTAGACGGCACTTCGTTGTGGACGCTGGCGCTCGGGCTGGCGGTATTTGTTGTGGTGTTGGCGACGCTGCTTTTTGTCGCCGGTCGAAACACACCTTAAGTCAAAGGAGTCTGATCATGATCACCATCAAAGTTCTCGGCCCCGGTTGCGCCAATTGCAAAAGGCTCGAAGAGGTGTCGCGCACGGCCTTGGGTCTTGCGCAGGTCGAAGCGGACATCGTCAAAGTGACCGACATGCAGGAGATCATTGCCGCCGGTGTCATCAAAACGCCGGGCTTGATGATCAACGGCAAGCTGGTGTCCTCGGGCCGCATCCCGGCACCGGCGACTGTGGCTGACTGGCTCCGCGCCGCACAGTAATCGGTTCGCGGAAGTGTGCACCTGCCGTGCGCTTGTTTCCCGGGCGTGATGACCTGCGTTATCCTCAGCCACGACCGCACCGGCAGCGCCCGGCGCACGACGTAAAAATACTTTAATAATCAGGTATTTATAATATTCTTAGAGGAGCAGCACCATGAAAACACTGATTGCCGGCCTCGTCGGCGCAACCCTGGCGTTCGGCAGTGCCGCATACGCCCAGGAAAAATACCCGAACAAACCGATCCGCATGATCGTCGGTTATGCCCCCGGCGGCGGCAGCGACATCATGGGCCGGCTGATTGCACCGCAGATCACCGAGGCGCTGGGCCAGCAGGTCATCGTCGAGAACCGCGCGGGGCAGGCGCAGAACATCGCTGCGGAATTCATTGTCCGCCAGCCGTCCGACGGCTACACGCTGTTCCTCAGTTCTGCCGCGCTGGGCGTCAACGCCTCGCTGTATCCCAAACTCAACTATGACCCGGTCAAGGATTTCATCCCGGTTGCGGTGTTTGCCAGCTCCGCCAACCTGTTGATGACCCACCCGTCGGTGCCAGTCAAAAACGTCAAGGAATTCCTCGCGCTGGTGAAGAAGAGTTCCAGCAAGATGAACTACTCCTCGTCGGGCAGCGGCAGCACCCAGCACCTGTCGGGTGAAATGCTCAAGCTGCTGGTCAAAGGCGAATTCACGCATATCCCGTACAAGGGCACCGGCCCGTCAATGATCGCGCTGGCCAGTGGCGAAGTGGAGTTCTCGTTCAGCAACATCCCCGGCGCGCAGCCCGTGCTCAACCGCGTGCGCGTGCTCGGCATCACCAGCGAAAAACGCTCCGCACTGATGCCCGAAGTGCCGACGATGATCGAAGCCGGCCTGCCGGGTTTTGTCACGCAGACCTGGTACGGCGTATTGGTCACCCGCGGTACCCCGCAACCAATTGTCGACACGCTGAACCGGGTGATCGTCAACGCGGTGAAACGCGAGGATTTCCGCAGCAAGCTGGCGCAGCTGGGCGCCGACCCGATCGCTGAATCGCCGGAGTATTTCCGCAAGATGCTGGCGGAGGAAATTGAGCGCTGGGGTAAGGTGGTCAGGGCGTCGGGGATAAAGCCTTAATCCAATGCGGGTGGTAAGCGATTAAGCTACCGCCCGCTTTTTTTTTGCCAGATATTTCGTGAAAGTCATCTACAAAATCACTTATCCGAACGGCAAGATTTATGTCGGTAAGGATTTGACCGACACCTTAAATTATTTTGGAAGTGCCGACTCACGTTTGATAGAGAAAGATTTCCCTCGCCATCAGCGTCAGGTCTTCAGGATTACAAAAG
>JBILYA010000403.1:0-2592 GCA_044378065.1 Burkholderiales bacterium
ACAGCCGGATCGCGCTCATCAAAGCCGTCGGCAATGATTCCGGAGTCACGGTCCAGAGCCAGCGTCATCTGGGTCATGTCGTTGGAACCGATCGAGAACCCGTCAAACATTTCAAGAAACTGGTCAGCAAGGATGGCATTCGATGGGATCTCGCACATCATGATGATGCGTAACCCGTTCTTGCCGCGCTCCAGACCGTTTTCGGCCAGCAACTCGATGACTTTCTTGCCTTCAGCAATCGTACGGACGAAAGGCACCATGATTTCGACGTTGGTAAGCCCCATTTCGTCGCGGACCTTTTTCATCGCCCGGCATTCCAGCTCGAAACAGTCGCGGAACGATGCCGCGATATAGCGTGAAGCGCCGCGAAAACCCAACATCGGGTTTTCTTCGTGTGGCTCGTAACGCGATCCGCCGGTCAGGCTGGAGTATTCATTGGATTTGAAGTCGGACAGCCGCACGATCACCGGCTTGGGCCAGAACGCAGCACCCAGGGTTGCGACCCCCTCAACCAGCTTTTCGACATAAAAGCTCACCGGATCAGCATAACCGGCACTGTGTTCTTCAACAGCCAGTTTGAGATCAGCACTCAGGTCGGGATAGGCCAATACCGCTTTCGGGTGCACGCCGATCATCCGGGCAATGATGAATTCAAGCCGCGCCAGTCCAACGCCTTCGTTTGGCAGCCGCTGGAATTCAAAGGCCAGCTCGGGGTTACCGACGTTCATGGTGATTTTCACCGGGGATTTGGGCATGCTCGACAACGACAGGTCGATGATCTCCGTTTGCAGTTCACCACGGTAGACAAAACCAGTATCGCCTTCCGCGCAGGACACCGTCACCGATTTGCCGCTTTTGAGCAGTTCCGTCGCATCACCGCAGCCAACGACAGCAGGAATACCCAGTTCGCGGGCAATAATCGCCGCATGACAGGTTCGGCCGCCACGATTGGTGACAATGGCTGCCGCGCGCTTCATCACCGGCTCCCAGTCCGGATCAGTCATATCGGTGACCAGCACATCGCCCGGCTTGACACTGTCCATTTCCGCAGCGCTCTTGATCAGGCGCACCGGACCACTGCCGATTCGCTGGCCAATGGCACGTCCGGTTGTCAGCACTTCCGAGCGTTCTTTTAGGCGGTAGCGGCGCAGCGTGTCGACTTTTTCGCTGGCTTTTACCGTTTCAGGACGAGCCTGCAGGATGTAGAGCTTGCCGTCATTACCGTCTTTGCCCCACTCAATATCCATCGGACGCTGGTAATGCGCCTCAATGATCATGGCGTAACGTGCAAGCTCATTCACTTCAGCATCGGTGATGGAAAATTTGCGGCGTTCCGATTCGGGCACTTCAATGGTCTGAACCGATTTACCGGCCTGGCGGTTCTCCGTGAAGATCATGCGCAGCGCCTTGGAACCCAGCCCCCGGCGCAAAATGGCGCTTTTACCTTCTTTCAGCCCCCGCTTATACACATAGAACTCGTCAGGATTGACCTGCCCCTGCACCACGGTTTCACCGAGGCCGTAGGCCGACGTAATGAATACGACCTGGTCAAAACCCGATTCGGTATCCAGAGTGAACATCACGCCGCTGGAGCCCTTGTCGCTGCGGACCATACGCTGCACCGCAGCCGAGAGCGCTACTTCGTCGTGCGTAAAACCTTTGTGCACCCTGTACGAAATGGCCCGGTCGTTGTAGAGCGAGGCGAAAACATGTTTGATGGCTTCGAGCAGGTTATCCAGTCCGTGCACATTGAGATAAGTTTCCTGCTGACCGGCGAAAGAGGCATCCGGCAAGTCTTCGGCCGTCGCTGAAGAGCGCACAGCAAAAGACACATCCGGACCGGAAACCTTGATCAACGGTTCGTATGCGCCCTCGATCGCCTTGCGGAATTCATCATTGAAGGGCTGCGCGATGATCCATTCACGGATTTCACGGCCCGCAGCAGTCAAGGCGTTGACATCATCGGCATTCAGCGTGGAAAGCCGTTTGGAAATCTTTTCGGCGAGGCCGTTGTGTGCAAGGAACAGTCGATAAGCGTCGGAAGTGGTGGCAAAACCGCCCGGCACCCTGACGCCGGCACCGGCGAGCTGGCTGATCATTTCTCCCAATGACGCGTTTTTACCGCCTACCCGGCCCACGTCACTCATGCGCAGCGCGCTGAGGTCTACAACCAGTTCTTTCCCGCTCATTTCGGCGTCCTTGATTGTAAGCAGCTTCGAAAGCGGATATTTTACCGAATCCCCACACCGGTTCCGAGCATGAACTCACAGAGAACGGCATTTTTTGTATCTGACCGCACCGGTATTACGGCCGAGATGCTCGGACATAGCCTGTTAACGCAGTTTGAAGGCGTGCGCCTGAAGGAAATCACCGTCCCCTTCATAGATTCCGCGGATAAAGCGATGAATTTTGTCCGCCAAATCAATGCCGCGGCGGTTACAGATGGCGTCCGCCCGATCGTGATCAGCACCCTGGTCAATACCGAGATTGCCGGAATTGTCTCCAAGGCGAACGCCTTATTCCTTGATTCCTTTGAGATTTTCATAGATCCGCTGGAGCGTGAACTGGGCGTCAAGGCTTCACATGCCGTTG
>JBILYA010000402.1:0-2592 GCA_044378065.1 Burkholderiales bacterium
AACGGGGATTTACATGCAACGAAGTGTATTGGCAGTGGCAGTCGCGCTGGCAACCGGCGCACATTGCGCAGCGCAGGACCAGATCGCCGCGCTCGACGAAGTGGTGGTGACCGCCTCGCGTTTCAAGGATCGTATCGACGACAAGCCGGTCAACATGACGGTGATTACCGGCGAAGACATCCGGCGTAGCGCGGCAAAAACCGTCCCCGACCTGTTGTCCGAGCAGGCCGGCATCCAGATCCATGATTTTTTCGGCAACAACGCGACATCGACAACAGTTGATCTGCGCGGTTTCGGCATCAACGGAACGCAGAACACGCTGATTCTGGTCGACGGGCGTCGCATTGCCGACAACGACCTGTCCGGCGTGCAGTGGTCGTCATTTCCGCTGGCCAATGTCGAGCGGATCGAGATCATGCGTGGCGGCGGCTCGGTGCTGTATGGCGAAGGTGCGGTCGGCGGTGTGATCAACATCATTACCCGGTCTCCGTTCGACGGCCCCGGTACGGGCAGTCTGCGCGCGCGCGCCGGGTCCTACGGCACGACGGAAGCCGGTGTTACCGCACAATATCGCAGCGAACAGGTGGGCATCGGGGTCGCGATCAACAACCTTGAAACTGATGGCTACCGCGACAACAACCAGAACCGTCAAACCAACGGTGCAGCCGATGTGCGTGTGCTGACCGAAGACGGGGAAGTAGGCATCAAGCTGGCGACCGACAGTCAGGGTTTACGGTTGCCGGGCGCACGGCAGGTACAACCCAGTGCCGGCGTGAATCAGCTGGTGACCGACCGCCGCGGTGCGCAGACCCCGCTGGATTATTCGCAACGCAATGGCAACCGCATCACGGTTGACTGGTTGCAGCGTACCGGTGGCGGCGAATTCAATATCGGGGCCGGATGGCGCAACAAGGAACAGATATCGTATTTCGATTTCAGCGGCTTTCCCGACTACCGCGTCGCTGATCTTGATGTCTGGTCGTTTACGCCGCGCATGCGCTGGACGCCGGATTTACCCGGCGGCAGCCATACGCTGGTCACCGGCTTCGACTGGTATCAATGGAATTACCAGCTGAAACGTTCAAATTCGACAGTCAATATCAGCACTCCATACAACGTCATCAACGCCCGGCAGCAGAACTTCGGCATGTATGTACACGATACGGTCAAGGTATCGCCGCTGCTGACGCTGACCGCGGGCCTGCGATACGAACGGTTCAAGGCGAATGCAACAGATACTTATGATGCCGCAGCGCCGGGAGGCGCCTTCAGCTCAGGCGCACCCGCCGGGTCGCAGAATGAATCGGAGCATGCTTATGAAGCGGGCGTGCGTTACGCGCTGACCCAGACAGTAGCGCTGATCGGCAAGACGGCGCGCAGTTTCCGTTTTGCCAACATCGATGAGATATATGAAACGTCCGCCGTGTTCACCAACGAATTCCAGTTTCTGCGGCCGCAAACCGCACTGCATCACGAAGTGGGAATGGAATGGCGGCAGGCCGGTGCATGGATCAGGGCCTCGCTGTTCGAGATCGACGTCAAGGATGAAATCCACCTCGACGCCTTCACCACGGGTATCGGCAATACCAATTTACCCCCTTCCCAGCGGCGCGGCTTCGAGCTTGAAAGCAAATGGCAGGTGACGCGCGCGCTGTCACTGCTCGGTGCCTACACCTATACCGACGCGCGTTTTCGCAGCGGTACGCTGGCGGGGCCACCCGCTGTAGATATTTCGGGCAAGACCGTTCCGCTGGTGCCGCGGCAGAAGGTCAACCTCGGCGCGTCCTGGGGGTTCACGCAGTACACGCGGCTCAGTGCGATGGTCGCCTACATCGGCGAGCAGTATATGGACAACGACGAGGGAAATACGCTGGGAGTGAAGATCCCGGCGTATACCGTCGCCGACCTGAAACTGTCCCACCGGAAGGGCGACTGGACGGTCAGTGCCGCAATCAACAATCTGTTCGACCGCCAGTATTACAACTACGCAGTGCGTAGCCAGTTTGTCGCCGACCGTTACAACGCCTACCCGTTGCCGGAACGCAATGCCGGGGTCACCGTCGAATACGTATTCCGCTAGCCCGCGGAGGTTTTATTCCAGGACCGGGAAAAACCGCACATCGTGCGGTTTTTTATTGCGGCTTTTCCTTAATTATCAAAAGTTTGCTATTGTTCGGGCCGTGCAATCGATGTCCGGAACAGAGCTTTATTTTCGACTACTGCGCCACGTGCGGCCGTACTGGCGCACGTTCGCCATCGGCGTGCTCGGCATCATCGTTGTGGCCGCCACCGAGCCGGCCTTGCCGGCGCTGCTGAAGCCCTTGCTCGATGGCGTGTTCGTCAACAAGGACGAATCGGTCATCCGCTGGACGCCGGTGTTCATCGTCGGGCTGTTTGTGCTGCGAGGGCTCGCGGAATATGTCGCACAATTCGCACTGAACTGGGTCGGCAACCGGCTGGTGATGGATTTGCGCGGCATCATGTTCCGCAAGCTGCTGACGCTGCCGGCGCGTTATTTCGATGATCAGGCTTCGGGCAACCTGATTTCCCGGCTGACTTTTGATGTCATGCAGGTCACCACTGCAGCGACCA
>JBILYA010000404.1:0-2582 GCA_044378065.1 Burkholderiales bacterium
ACAAATTCACGGCGCGATACGGTAGTGCGGTTGGATACGAGGGCCAGCAGGTCTTCACGCAGCATGTCGTTCATGGTGATCTCCAAAAAGACAGGGGGAAATATTGAGCGGCAAAGCCTAGGGGAACGCCTGCAAATTGACAAGGCACAACAGCGCCGCCGGTGTTATTCCGGGAGCGCAAAACCCTGAACCGGCAAGGGTTACATCAACGCTTAGGCGCCGGCCGATAGTCGTCGGGAGCGCCCGGCGGAATCGGCGGATTGCGTTTAAGCCCTTCCTGGAACTCATGCATCATCATTCGTAATGGAGTGCGCGCCCACCCCGACGTGGTGTTGACGTCGGTTTCCTCTTTCGGATCCTGGATCAGGTTGAACAGCAGCGGCGACTCGAGGTGATTGGCCCCGGCGTTGGGTTCGGGCTCCCACACCAGGTGCATTTTCCATTCCCGCCACTTGGCCGCACGCAATTCCGATTTCATATAAAACAGGAAACCCTCGCGCGCGGACTTGGCTTGAGCACCGGTAAAAAACGCCAGCTGATCAAGGCCGTCTATCGGGCGGTCTTCAGGCACTGCGGCGCCGATGATTCCGGCAATCGTCGTATAGAGATCCGTGACATGAACAATTTCATTGGAAACCCTGCCGGCCGGTATGCGCCCGGGCCAACGCAGCATGCAGGGCGCGCGCAATCCGCCCTCCATCGACGTGTGATAGGTACCCTGCCACATGCCTGCGGAACCGCGCCACGGCCGGCGAAACTCCGGACCGTTGTCACTGGCAAAAATAAACAGCGTGTTGTCGGCGATGCCGAGTTTTTCGACCGTATCCAGCAACTGCCCGACGCGGTGATCCATCTCGGCCAGCGCATCGGCAAAATCGCCGGCGCCGGTTTTACCGGAAAAATCGTGATGCGGAATCGTCGGGTAATGCAATTGCGTCAAGGGCACATAGGAAAAAAACGGGGTGCCGGACTTGTGCTGGCTGGCAATAAACGCCTGCGACCGCGCGATCAGCTCACCATCAATGCGACGGCGCATTTCAAGGTCATACAACGCAGCCTCTTTGGGCGTTTCGCCGGCGCGAGCCTCCAGCACATAGGGCAGCGGCGTCACCTTCGGGTCATAACCGGCGGAGCTGGTGAACATGCTTTCATTGGTGGTGCGCGGAATGCCGTACCACTCATCGAAGCCGCGATCCGTGGGGAAACGGCCCTTGCGGTCGCCCAGATGCCATTTGCCGTGGATCGCCGTGGCATAACCCTGCTGCTTGAACAACTGCGCCAGGGTAATTTCCCAGGGGATCAGCCCTTGCGGCAAACCGGCAGGTACCGACTGCAGAGCGCCGGTGCGGATCGGATGACGGCCGGTCATCAATGCCGAACGCGTCGGCACACAATCGCTTTCCACATTGAAATTGAGCAAACGCAGCCCTTCGGCAGCCAGCGCATCAATGCGCGGCGTCGGCGCTCCACGCAACGTACCGCCGCCATAACAACCCAGCTCACCCCAGCCCAGATTGTCGGCAAGAACCAGAATCACATTGGGCTTTTTGCCCGGTGTCGCTTCAGCCATATCAAATTCTCCCTTTAGTCCCGCTCAACATTCATTCGCACGCATGTTCCTAGACGATGTCCCGGTCGTCACCGACGATCACCGGACGCCCCCGGCCCCGTGGCCGGTATTTGCCACGAAGCTTTTCCAGTTTTCGTCCGAAGCGGGCATCCACCTGCTTGCCGAAAGCCTGATGGATTTCAGCAAGGTAAATTTCGTGAAGCAACAGTGTCTCGATGACATAGACAATCGAGGCATCGCGCGCATAAGAAGCTTTCACATTGCCCGCATAGGAGGCAATCAGCATCCCGGTACTGTCCGCCGCCACCGTCAGCATCTGGTCAGAAGGCGGACCGTGGGGCTCACCGTCGCCCTCGTGCAGGACAACCTGGATGCGCGCATGCGTCCTGAGTCCCGGCACCTCTTTGCCGAAAACGATCAGACGCACCGTCACATCGCGTCGCGCGGCATCAAACAGCAGGCCGGCATAAGGCTCGATCAGATCGACGGGCCCTTTCAGCCAGATATGCTCGCGCGCATCCTCGATCATGCCGGTCAGCTTGGCGTGAACCTCATCTTCTCCGCGATATATCCAGACATAAGCGCTCTCGTCGGCTTTCACGTTGCGTTTCAGCGTCCGCACCACGTCATCACACAGCCCGGTCGTCGCGCGCTGTATCCGCCGGAAAAACTGTTCCGGATTCACCAGTACATAGCGGACCGGATTTTCGGTGACCGGTTGAATGGCGCCCCGCCCTTCGAGATTGCGCAACGCGGCATACACATTCGCCCTTGGCAATCCGGCGACCTTGGCAATTTCGTAGGCGGTGGCAGGCTGCTTCGTCGACAGCGCGGCATAGGCTTTCGCCTCATAATCGGTAAAACCGAGTTCGCGCAGGGTCGCCGGCAGGGGCAGTGCGGCGCGACGGAGAACAGGCGTTTTGTCAGCTTTTGATGGCATAGTAGTTGCTTATGCTACTTCCATAATGCTAACTTGGCAAAACCGGATCACCCCATCGGGTTTGCCCCGGTC
>JBILYA010000044.1:0-10245 GCA_044378065.1 Burkholderiales bacterium
GAGTTCGCTGATCTCGGAAGGATTGAGTTGCATGTGTTGCTCCTAATACCTTAGTGGGTAAGCGCGGCGGCCATCGCATCCAGCTTGCCGCGCACCGTTGCATCAATGACTTTGTCGCCGACCACGATCTTCAGGCCGCCGATGAGTTTCGGATCGAGTTCGACTTTGGCCGTGATCTTGCGGCCGTATTTCTTTTCCAGTGTCGCCACCAGCGATTGCAGCTGACCGTCTGCCAGCGGCAGGGCCGAGACCACGGTCGCTTCCATCGCGCCTTCATGGTCACGTCGCAGCGATTCATACATGTCGCGGATCTGCACGATCAGGCCGAGGCGGCGGTTCTGCACCAGCACCTGCACGAAGTTACGCGCTTCGCCGGAGAGGTTTTTACCGACAGCACCGATGATCACGCCCTCCAGCTGCGCGGCCCCGACATTCGGAGCGTCAATCAGTGCGGCAATCTGCGCGTCGGCTACGACAGCGTTGATCAGTTCAAGCGCATCGGACCATGCGGGCAGCGCATTCTGCTCGCGGGCGAGCTTGAATGCTGCTTCAGCGTAGGGTCGGGCGATGGTGACGGGTTCGGCCATATCGGAATCAGAGCTGTTTCTGCACGGCGGTAATCAGGTCGGCGTGAGCCTTGGCGTCGACTTCGCGTTTGAGGATCTGTTCGGCACCGGCTACGGCAAGCGCCGCAACCTGGGTCCGCAGCGTCTCGCGCGCACGGGCGACTTCCTGTTCGATTTCAGCCTTGGCGCCGGCCACCAGACGGTCGCCTTCGACCTTGGCGGAAGCCTTGGCTTCTTCGATCATCTGGCTGGCGCGTTTTTCGGCCTGGGCCAGGATTTCAGTCACGCGTCCGCGGGCCTGGGCAATCGCCTCGTCGGCCTGCTTGGCCGAACGCTCCAGCGATTGCTTGCCGGCTTCGGCTGCAGCAAGGCCATCGGCGATGCGCTTGGTACGCTCGTCCATCGCGTCGGTGATCATCGGCCAGACGAAACGGACCGAGAACCAGATCAGCGCCGCAAACGACAGCGCCTGGACAAACAGGGTGGCGTTGATGTTCATGGCTGTGGTCGGTCGGAGGGCCGGTTACTTGGCCAGAACGCCGAGCAGCGGGTTGGCAAAGCCGAAGAACATGGCGATACCGACACCGATCAGGAACGCGGCGTCAATCAGGCCGGCCAGCAGGAACATGAACTTTTGCAGTTGCGGGATCAGTTCCGGCTGACGGGCGGCGGCTTCGAGGAACTTGCTGCCCATGATGCCGATGCCGATACAGGCGCCGATAGCGCCGAGGCCGATGATGATGCCGATGCCCAGCGCGGTGTAGCCTTGAATGACGGCGGCGAATTGTTCCATTTGAATTTCCCTTTCTCTATAACAAAGTAATTGCTGCGAATTAAATACGGTATACGGCGAATTGCGGTGATGTCGTCCAGCGATCCTGCATCAATGGTGTTCGTGAGCCATCGCGATGTACACGCACGACAGCACCATGAAAATGAAAGCCTGCAGCAGGATGATCAGGATGTGAAAGACCGCCCAGCCCCAGTACAGCACGCCCGCGGCGGCGCCGGCGACCACACCACCGCCGGAAACGGCAGCCAGAGTGCCGAGCAGGCCGAGCAGCATGAAAATCAGTTCGCCGGCATACATATTGCCGAACAGTCGCATGGCCAGTGACACCGGCTTCGACAGGTATTCGATGATGTTCAGCACCAGGTTCGGGATCCACAGCAGCGGATGGCCGCCGAACGGCGCCGTAAAGAGTTCGTGGACAAAGCCGCCGGCACCCTTTGCCTTGAAGCTGAAGAAGATCGTCAGGATGAAAATCGTCAGCGACATCGCAAACGTGGTGTTCAGGTCGGTCGTCGGCACCGGCTTCCAGTGGTGCAGGCCGGCAGCGCCGGTGGCCGTCGCCACCCAGTCGATGGGCAGCAGGTCCATCAGGTTCATCATGAACACCCAGACGAAAATCGTCAGGGCCAGCGGTGCGAGGAATTTGCGGTCGCCGGGAAACACGCCTTTGACGGTTTCATCGACGAACTCGACGATCAGTTCGACAAAACCCTGCACCGGACCGGGAACGCCGCTCGTGGCACGGCGTGCAACCAGATAAAACGCGCCGATGCCGAGCAGGCCGGTAAACCAACCCATCAGGATGGTATCGAGATTGAACGTCCAGAAACCTTCACCGAACCGCAGATTGGTAAGGTGGTGGCCAATGTATTCGCCCGCGTTGTTGGGGCCCTGACCGGCTGCCATGTTGACCACGATTAATCTCTTTTACTTACTTTTTAACAGCGGCATCGCCAGCGGGTAAGCCAGCAACGCCACAATGAAACCTGCAAGAAACGGCCCGGCCGCAAACCCCCGGTCCGCACTCAGCCCCCAGAACAGCAGGCCCAGCGCAACAGCAATTTTTGCCACCTCGCCGGTCAGATGGCTCCACAGCACGCGCGATGCACTGCGTCCCGGAACCAGCTTCTGCCCGACCGCGTACGCCAGCGTTCCGGCCCACGCACAACCCCCGCCTGCGGCAATCGCCTGCGCCATCTCGACGCCGGACAACCACCATGCCAGTACGGCCACTGCGGCCACAATCGCGGCCTGAACTGCAGCCACTACCGCGATCATCGCGCTTGCCCCGCACTGCAAAAAGGCCGAGGCAGGCCTAGAAAATCCTTAAATTTTACAATTAACGGCGAAGTAGCGTCAAATAATGTTGCGGTGCGGCGCACGTGTTTATTTGAACCGGGACAGCAGCGCATCCAGCTGTTCCAGCGTCCGGTAGACAATGACCACGCTGCCGCTGCCGACACGGGACCCGGTCTTGATCTGCACCGTGGTGCCCAGCCGGTTCGATACTTCCTCCTCAAGGCGGGCCACATCGCGGTCCTTGCGGGCGGTCCGTTTGCCCGCCGGCGCGTTTTTCTTGAGCCCGACACCGACACGCCGTTCCACTTCGCGCACCGACCAGCCTTCCGCAGCCGCTTCACGGGCCAACGCAATCTGCTGATCGGCAGGCAGGACCAGCAAAGCACGGGCATGACCCATTTCTAGCTGACCCTGCGCCAGCAGATCGCGCACCGGCGGCGGCAGGTCGAGTAATCGCAGCAGGTTAGTTACTGTTGTCCGCGACTTGCCGACCGCATCGGCGACGGCCTGATGGGTCAGCGAAAACTCTCGGATCAGGCGGTCAATGCCTGCGGCTTCTTCGAGTGCGTTGAGATCTTCGCGCTGGATGTTTTCGATCAGCGCTACTGCCAGCGCCTGCTGGTCGGGCACATTGCGCACCAGCACCGGCACGCTGCTCAGTCCTGCAATACGCGCCGCGCGCCAGCGCCGTTCACCGGCAATGATTTCGTGTTTGCCGTCGCCGACCGGCCGCACCAGGATCGGCTGCATGATGCCCTGGGCCTTGATCGAAGCTGCCAGTGCATTCAACGCTTCCTGATCCATACGGGTGCGCGGCTGGTATTTGCCAGGCTGTAGCGCATTGACCGGCAAGGTGTTGACCGCATCGCCGGTTACTGCGGCGGCGGGTGCATCGTTGTCACCACCGAGCAGGGCGTCGAGGCCACGACCCAAACCTTTGATCTTAACCATATAAAACCTTTATTTACAAATACTTACGTTGTCTCTTCGGAGCGCGCTTCGGTGCGGTTCAACATTTCACCCGCCAAAGCCAGATAGGCCTGCGCACCTTTGGAGGCGCGGTCAAACTCCAGCGCGGGCAAGCCGTGGCTGGGCGCCTCGGCCAGACGCACATTGCGCGGAATCACCGTGCGGTAAACCTTGTCGCCGAAGTGCTGCAGCAACTGCGCCGATACCTGCTGCGCCAGCGTATTGCGCGGGTCGTACATCGTGCGCAGCAGACCTTCGATTTCGAGTTCCGGATTGAGGTTGGCGCGCACGCGTTTGATGGTGCCGACCAGATCCGACAAACCTTCAAGCGCGTAGTACTCGCATTGCATCGGGATCATCACCGCCTGCGCCGCTGTCAGTCCGTTGACCGTCAGCAGATTCAGCGCCGGCGGACAGTCGATCAGGATGAAATCGTATTCGGATGCAACCGACAGCAGCGCATCCTTGAGCCGGGTTTCGCGGTGCTCGATATCGACCAGTTCCACTTCAGCGCCTGCGAGCTCGCGGTTCGACGGCAACACGTCATAACCGGCATTCGCTGCACGTTGACGCACTTCGGCCACCTGTTTTTCACCGAGCAATACGTGATACACCGTTGCCGCGAGACTGCGTTTGTCGACGCCGCTGCCCATCGTCGCGTTGCCCTGCGGATCCAGATCGACCAGCAACACGCGGCGCTGCATGGCCGCCAGGCTCGCCGCGAGATTGACGCCGGTTGTCGTTTTGCCGACGCCGCCTTTCTGATTGGTGATGGCGATGATGCGCATCAGGCTGCCGTCGCAAGCTGAAGCAGGGCGGCGTGACGCTCCGCGCCGAGACCCGGCACGTTCAGCGTCACCACGCTGCGCAAATTGAATTCGCCGGGCAGATGCGCCAGTTCGTCACGGGGATAAATCCCCTTCATCGCAATCATCACGCCGTCCTTTGCGCAGTGTTTTCCGGCCAGCGCGAGAAATTCGGAAATGTCCGAAAACGCACGTGAGACCACCGTATTGAAGAGCTGCGGCGCAGACCATGCTTCGACGCGCGCACAGGCAACTTCGACGTTGCCGAGTTTGAGTTCGATCATGGCCTGGCGCAGGAATGTGGTTTTCTTCTGGTTGGAATCGAGCAGGGTGAACTGCCAGTCGGGCCGCGCCAGCGCCAGCGGAATGCCGGGCAATCCGGCGCCGGTGCCGACATCGAGCACGCGCGGGCCGCGCACATGCGGCAACACCGCGAGGGAATCGAGCAGGTGATGCGTGAGCATTTTTTCCGGCTCGCGCACGGCGGTCAGGTTATAGGCCTTGTTCCATTTGCCGATCAGCGCGAGATAGTCGAGCAGCCGCTGTTGCGCATCTGCCGGCACGGTAATGCCCAATGCGGCAATGCCCGCAGCGAGATCAGCGGCGATGCTCATGCACTTTTCTTTAATGCCGCGGCGCTGCGTTTCAAATGCACCAGCAACACCGATATCGCGGCCGGCGTAACGCCCGACACGCGCGACGCCTGGCCGACAGTTTCCGGTTTCGCGCGATTGAGTTTTTGCTGGACTTCCATCGACAAACCGCGCACCTGGGCGTAATCCAGATCAGCCGGCAGACGCAGGTCTTCCTGTCGCGCACGATGCTCGATTTCGGTTTTCTGGCGATCGATATAGCCCTGATATTTGGCCTGGATTTCCACCTGCTCGGCGACCTGCGGATCAGTGGTGCCGGGGCCTGCGCCGGGCAAAGCCATCAGGCTGTTATAGCTGACCTCAGGGCGTCGGAGCAAATCTGAAAGTGAATACTCACGTTCTAGAGATTTACCAATTAAATCAATGGCTTGCTGTTCAGGCAAAATCTGCGGATTAACCCAGATCGACTTCAGCCGCTCCTGCTCCAGCGCAACTTCCTCGCGCTTGCGGGCGAAGGTTTCCCAGCGCTGATCGTCGACCACACCGAGGCGCCGGCCGATCTCGGTCAGGCGCAAATCCGCGTTGTCTTCGCGCAGGGACAGCCGGTATTCCGCACGGCTGGTGAACATGCGATAAGGCTCGGAAACGCCGCGGGTAATCAGGTCGTCGACCAGCACACCGAGATAAGCCTGATCACGGGTCGGGTGCCAGGACTCCTGTTCAGAGGCCAGCAATCCGGCATTGATACCGGCCAGCAAACCCTGTGCAGCAGCTTCTTCGTAGCCGGTGGTGCCGTTGATCTGGCCGGCAAAAAACAGTCCGGTAATCGCCTTGGTTTCCAGCGAAGCCTTCAATCCGCGCGGATCAAAGTAGTCGTATTCGATGGCGTAGCCGGGACGCGTGATATGCGCGTGCTCCATACCTTCGATCGAGCGCACCACCGCCAGCTGCACATCGAAGGGCAGGCTGGTGGAAATACCGTTGGGGTAGTACTCGTGAACCGTGAGGCCTTCAGGTTCCAGAAAAATCTGGTGCGAAGACTTGTCGGCAAAGCGATGGATCTTGTCTTCGATGGACGGACAGTAACGCGGACCCACGCCTTCGATCACGCCGGTGAACATCGGTGAGCGGTCGAGCCCGCCGCGGATCGCATCATGCGTGCGTTCGTTGGTATGGGTGATCCAGCACGGCACCTGACGCGGATGCTGCTCGCGCCGGCCAAGGAAGGAAAACACCGGCGCCGGATCATCACCGGGCTGCTCGGTCAGTCGTGAAAAATCGATGGTGCGGCCGTCAATGCGCGGCGGCGTGCCGGTCTTCAGCCGCCCGACCGGCAATTTCAGTTCACGCAGGCGCGCCGCCAGACTGACGGATGGCGGATCGCCGGCGCGGCCGCCCTGATAGTTCTGCAGGCCGACGTGAATCAGACCGGACAGGAAAGTACCGGCCGTCAGCACCACGGCGCGGGCTTCAAAGCGCAAACCGATTTGCGTGACCACGCCGGTAACCCGGTCGCCCTGAACGATCAGATCGTCCACGGCTTGCTGGAACACACTCAGATTGGGCTGGTTCTCGATCCGGCTGCGGATGGCCTGCCGGTACAACACTCGGTCGGCCTGGGCGCGCGTGGCGCGCACTGCAGGGCCTTTGCGGGAATTGAGGATGCGGAACTGGATGCCCGCCTCGTCAGTGGCCGCCGCCATCGCGCCACCCATGGCATCCACTTCCTTGACCAGATGCCCCTTGCCGATGCCGCCGATCGAGGGATTACAGGACATCTGACCCAGCGTTTCAACGCTGTGGGTCAGCAACAGCGTACGGCGTCCCATTCGCGCGCTGGCCAGCGCCGCTTCGGTACCGGCGTGACCGCCACCGATTACGATTACGTCAAATTTTTCAGGATATTGCGTCATTGGGTGCGCTGCGATCTGGAACTGCCGCCTGCTCCCGGGGCCGGGCGCGAATGATAGCCCAATTCGGCAGTGCAGCGAAAGCGCAAGGTCCGGTCAAAACCCTATGTTCCACGTGAAACATGGGCTTCGCCCGGATTCTTCTCAAACCGGATGTTCCACGTGGAACACCCCGAAGCCTGGCTACTTGCCGATACAGAACTTGGAGAAAATTTCGCCGAGCAAATCGTCCGGGGTGAATTCACCGGTGATCGCACACAAGGCTTCATGGGCCAGCCGAAGTTCTTCCGCATACAACTCCAGGTGGCGAGTCTGTGCCGCCGCTTGCGCGAGGTGGCCTTGAGCGGATTGCAAGGCTGCCATATGCCGCGCCCGGGCGGTGAACAACCCCTCTCCCGACGGATGCCAACCAGCTCGATCCCAGATCGCCTGCTTCAGCTGATCCACCCCGTCACCGGTTTTAGCAGAGACCCAGACCCGGTCCTCATTACCATGCGTTTCCCGGCCGGCCGGCCGTGAGGCCAGATCGATCTTGTTCAGCACACGGATACGCGCCAAGCCGGCAGGCAACCGATCAATGATCGCCCGATGACCGGAATCATCAACCCCGGCAGCATCCGAGACCACCAGCGCCAGGTCAGCCTTTTCAATCTGTGCCCAGGTGCGGCTGATGCCGATGCGTTCGACCGCATCTTCAGTCTCACGCAGACCGGCAGTATCGATGATGTGCACCGGCAATCCATCGATGTCGATCTGTTCACGCACCGCGTCCCGCGTCGTGCCGGGCACATCGGTGACGATGGCCACGTCCTCGCCGGCCAGCCGGTTCAGCAAGCTGGATTTGCCGACGTTGGGTTCACCGATCAGCACCGCCTGGATGCCCTCGCGCAACAGACTGCCCTGCCGGGTGGAGGCCATGACCCGATCGAGCTGCTCGCGGATTCCGGCCAGTTGATCCGCGGCACGGCCGGCAGTTAGAAACTCAACTTCTTCCTCGGGAAAATCCAGTGTCGCTTCCAGCAGTGTGCGCAAAGCGACGATTTTTGATGCAAGCTCTTGTATTAATTCAGAAAAATTACCCTGCAAGGAGCGCAAGGCGGCACGGGCGGCCAGCGCTGTCGACGCCTCGATCAGATCAGCCACCCCTTCGGCCTGCGCCAGGTCCATGCGGCCATTGAGATAGGCGCGCTCGGTGAATTCACCCGGACGCGCCAGGCGTGCGCCCAGTTCCACACAGCGCTGCAACAGTTCGCGCATGACCACAGGACCACCATGCCCCTGCAACTCGATGACGTCTTCGCCGGTGTAAGAATGCGGCGCAGGGAAAAACAGCGCGATGCCTTCATCGATTGATTCACCAGCGTGATCACGAAACGCCGTGAGTACGGCGCGGCGCGCTTGCAACGGTTTTGAAATCAGGTCTGATGCGAAGCGCGAGAGATCGCGCCCGGAGATGCGCACGACACCGATACCGCCGCGCCCGGGCGCGGTGGCGATTGCTGTGATGGTGTCGCGCGGAGTCATGCGCGGCGAGTATAACGCCGCAGAATTACGACTTGTTCGCCGCGGCTTTGCCGCCCTCGAGCGAGCGGTTGATATGCCACTGCTGCGCAATCGAGAGCACGTTGTTCACCAGCCAGTACAGCACCAGGCCTGCGGGGAACACAAAGAAGAAAATGCTGAATGCCACCGGCATGATCTTCATGATCTTGGCCTGCACGGGATCCGGCGGTTCCGGATTGAGCCGCGTCTGGATGATCATCGTCGCACCCATCATGATCGGCAGCAGCCCGATGGGATAACCGAAGAACGAGAAATTGAACAGCTCATTGAAGAAGCGGTCCGGAGCGGACAGATCCGTCACCCACAACGCGAACGGCGCCTGACGCATTTCCACGCTGCCCAGCAAGACCCAGTACAGGGCGATGAACACGGGAATCTGCACCACGATCGGCAGACAGCCGCCCAGGGGATTGATCTTCTCGGTCTTATAGAGCTCCATCATCGCCTGCTGCATGCGCTGGCGGTCATCGCCGTACTGTTCCTTCAGCCGCTGCATTTTCGGCGCGACCACACGCATCTTCGCCATCGAGCGATAGCTGGCTTCCGACAAGGGATAGAACAGCAATTTGATCAGGACGGTGAGCAGGATGATCGCTACACCCCAGTTGCCGACCATTCCGTGGATCCACTGCAGAACCCAGAACAAGGGAACGGCAATCACCGTCAGCCAACCATAGTCCACCGCGAGATCCAGACCGGGTGCGAGGGCTGCGAGCTTGTGCTGCTCCTGGGGACCGGCGTACAGCGGCACGGAAATTGACGCGCTGGCGCCGGGGGCAATGCTGCCGACCGGAAGAATCACGCCGGCGGCGTAGAGTCCCTGCTGCAACTGGCGTGTGTAGAACTCGCGCGGTGTGTTGCCTTTCGGCAGCCAGGCCCCGAGGAAATAGTGCTGCAGCATGCCAATCCAGCCGTCATTGCTGTTTTTCGGATACGGCACCTTGCCCTTGTCGATGTCGCCAAAAGCAACCTTCTGGAATTTTTCCTTGTCGGTGTAAACCGCCGGTCCGGTGTAGGTCGGCACCATCGAGGAATCACCCTCGGGCGGTTTGGAGTCACGCACCAGCTGGAAATAACCGGAGGTTTCCAGGGGCACGGTTCCGGCGTTGGTTAACTCATGCGCAATGTCGATGACATAGCTGTTGCGCTGGAAGCGGTAAGTTTTCGCCGACTTGACGCCGGAAGCTTCGAGGCGGATCTCCAGGACGTCGGCACCATCAGCCAGCTTGTATTCCTCGGCCTGGGCCACGTAGGCGGTCTGGTGATTGGGCAGGCCCGCACCGATCAGCCCCGACTGCGCGACATACATATTTTCGGCATCGCGGTTGAACAGCACAAAATTCTTTTTGGGATCGAGCGTGCCGCCGTGTTTCTTGAAACGCAGGCTGACCAGATCACCACCGGTTGCACTGATCTCGGCGAAATAAACGTCGGTCTCTACCTTGATGGTTTTGCCGCTGCGGGCAACTGCAGCGGCAGCGGGCGCGGCAGGCGCGGCGACAGACGGTGCTGCAGGGGTTGCGGGAGCCGACGGTACAGGCACCGCGGCAGGCGTGGTGCTGCTTTGGGTAGGCACCGCGCCAGGGGGCGGAGCGACCGCCGCCGTTTTGGTGGCCAGCTGATCCCGCTGCCAGCCTTCGTACAGCAGGAACACTGACATCGTGAACACAAAGAAGAGAATCAGCCGTCGTGAATCCATAAGCCTCTTTGCGAAGAGCTGCGGCGCCTGGGAGCCGGTTATGACAC
>JBILYA010000405.1:0-2577 GCA_044378065.1 Burkholderiales bacterium
CGTACTGCTCGAGCGTCGAACCATCGACATACTCCATCACGATATAACTGGCGGATTCCTCGGCCACGGCATCGTAAATGGCAACAATATGCGGATGGGCAAGCTTGCCAGCCAATGAGGCCTCGGTGACAAACAGTTTGCGGTAACGACGCCCGTGTTCGTCATCACCCAGAGCCTCGGGGTAAACCGCCTTTACGGCGACTTCGCGATCCTGAAACGGATCATAGGCTTTGTAAACCACGCTGGTTGCGCCGCGACCAAGTTCCTTGATGATTTCGTACTTGCCGATCCTGCGCCCCCCGGATGACGGAGGGTCGCCGGCGGCTGATTCAAGAGGGTCGCTCATCCGTCCAAAATACCATCAAACAGGCGCCATGGATGATGCCTCAGCGCTTGCGCTCCTGTTCAATCAGCGTGCGTCGCAATTCGCGGATGCGGGCCTCAATCGCCGAGAGCTGGTAAAAATCGCCCTGGCCGCTTTTCAGTGCGATCTGGAACTGCTCCAGAGCCGGGCCGATCCGGCCTGACCGGGCATAGGCCTCGCCTTGGGCGCGATGCTGGGACAGCGTGTTGCCCTGCGCGGCATAGGCTTGCGCCTGCAGCCGGTACAGCCGTGCTTCGTCGGGCTGGGATTGCAGACGCGCATCGATCAATTTCAGGGCATCCGCCGGACGCCGCAGACGCAGCAGCTGCTCGACCTGGCCGTAGAACAGCGCACGGGGCGCAGGATAGAGACGCCTTGCCGCCTCGTAACACGCCAGCGCCTGCGCGGCATCTCCGGCCTCATCCGGAATGCGGCAGGCAAGATTTTCGATGATCGGGCTTGCCGTTTTTCGCAACGGCGCGAGTTCGCGTTTGGCACGTTCATAATCGCGCGCTCTGATCAGACTCGCGACCAGACCATAACGAGAAGCGGTCTCGGACAGAAATTTGCGCTCGCCGAGGCTGGCTTCGAAAAAAGCGATGGCTTCGCGCGGTGTATCGTTCTCGGCGCGCAATTTGGCGCGAATCAGTTGAAAATCCAGGCTGTCCGGCACCTGGCGATAAGGCATCTGCTCGACACGCCCCTGAATATCGCCGATCCGCTCGAAAGTCAGCGGGTGGGTGCGCAGATAAGCGGGGGCCCCGCCCTCATAAACCCGCGTCGCCCGCTGCAGGCGCTCGAAAAACGTTGCCATGCCACGCGGGTCAAAACCCGCGCTATCGAGCAACTGTACGCCGACACGATCCGCTTCGCGCTCATTGTCCCGTGTGAAATTGAGCTGGTTCTGCACGACGCCTGCCTGGCCGAATGCGATCGCCGCCTCGGCAACCTGGGAATTGGAACGTGAAGCCAGCAGGGCTACAGCCATGGAAGCCAGGGACATCAACTGGTTTTGTCCCTGCTGGTTGATCATGCGGGCAATGTGGCGCTGGGTCACGTGCGCAATCTCGTGCGCAACAACGCCGGCGACTTCGGACTCGCTCTGTGCCGCCAGCAACAGCCCGGTATGAATGCCGATGAATCCTCCGGGCAAGGCAAACGCGTTGATCTGACCGTCGCGAACGACAAAAAACTCGAATTCCTGCCTTGCCGAATCACTGCGCGCAGTCAGCCGCGAGCCGAGGCTGTTGGCATATTCCGCCACCTCGGCATCATCCAGATAGGCCGGATCACGGCGAATCTCGCGCATGATGCTTTCACCGAGTTTCCGTTCATCGGCCGGCGAAATTGCGGCGCCCGAGACATCACCAAGCTCGGGCAGGGCTTGCGCCAGTACTCGAGGTATGCACAACAGGGCCAGCAACAGTAATAACCGCAGGGTCATGGTGCTATGATAAATCCGCCTTCGAGGAGTTCCCAATGAAAAAACAATCTGTTACACGGAAATTAACCCATTTCGACAGTCAAGGGCAGGCATGGATGGTCGATGTCGCCGGCAAAGCCGAGACCCAACGTCTCGCGCGTGCCAGCGGACGTATAGTCATGCGGCCGGCAACGCTGCGCCTGATTGTCTCGGGCACGGCAAAAAAAGGCGATGTGCTGGGTATCGCGCGGATCGCCGGCATTCAGGCCTCCAAGCAGACCGCGACCCTGATTCCGCTATGCCATCCACTGGCGCTGACGAAGGTTGAAATTGAATTCCGCATCTCGCGCAAGGACCATGCGGTCACCTGTCTCGCCACCGCCGAAACGCTGGGAAGAACCGGCGTGGAGATGGAAGCCCTGACGGCTGCCAGCGTCGCTTTGCTGACCATCTATGACATGTGCAAGGCCGTGGATCGCGGCATGCGCATCGAGTCGCTGTGTCTTGAAGAAAAACGCGGCGGGAAATCCGGCGTCTGGCTCGCCAAATCATAACAACACCTTCCGTTGTGCGGAAGAACGCCGGTAGACAAGCACGGTGCTGTTGGCTAGCATCAAACGCCCTATTTTCGCCGGGCTTTCGCTGGGGCACTTCCATCCTGCCCGGCGAAGCCATCACGACAGAAGACATGATGAACATGACGGCGATCACTTACC
This sequence comes from Burkholderiales bacterium, assembly GCA_044378065.1. Taxonomy (GTDB): domain Bacteria; phylum Pseudomonadota; class Gammaproteobacteria; order Burkholderiales; family SG8-41. The sequence goes on from JBILYA010000405.1 coordinate 2,504, forward strand.
CGCATGTCACGGTCAACACGATCAGCGGCGAGAACCTCAAGAACCTGCTCGAAGACATCTGCGACAACCTGTTC
>JBILYA010000406.1:0-2574 GCA_044378065.1 Burkholderiales bacterium
TGGAACAATGGATGTCGGTGCTGACCTCTTCGCCAAGGATACGGGCACTGCCTTTGATGATGTTCATGGATGTTGTCCTCAGGCAGCCGCACGCCAGTCGCCACCGGCGACTGTACGGGCATCGGTGACCACTCCGGTCAGCGCAGATGCCGCAACCGTCGCCGCCGAGCCGATCCAGATTTCCGACTTCGGATTGCCGAGCCGGCCCTTGAAGTTGCGATTGGCGCTGGAGATCACCACCTGATCATCGGCAGCGATGTAGTGTCCGGTGATGTTGACGCAGGTGCCGCAACCCGCCGCCTCCACCGAGGCGCCCGCTGCGGTGAGGATTTCGAACAGCCCCTCGCGCATCGCGGCGAGATAAATCGCCCGTGACGCCGGCGTGATGATCATGCGCACGCCCTTCGCCAGCTTTTTGCCCTTGAGGATCGCCGCCGCCTGACGGATGTCGTCGAGCCGGCCGTTGGTGCAGGTGCCGATCAGCGCCACCTGGATTTTCTTGCCGGCAACATCGGGCACCGCTACCACATCATCGATGTTGTGCTGACGCGCCACCTGCGGCGCGAGCGTCGCGGTGTCGATCACAATGCGTTGTGCGTAAACGGCGTCCGCGTCCGCCTTGACCGGTTTCGGTGCCGCTGCGCCGTGCGCCTTCAGCCAGGCGAAGGTTTTTTCATCGGCTTCGAGCAACGCCGCCTTCGCGCCCAGCTCGGCGGCGTGATTGGACAAAGTCATACGGTCGTCGATGGCCATCGCCGAAACCCCGCTGCCGCAATATTCCAGCGCCCGGTAGTTCGCGCCCTCGGCGCCTAATTTGCCGAGCATGGTCAGTGTGACATCCTTGGCCCAGACGCCCGGCTGCAAAGGACCGTTCAGTTCAATGCGGATGGTCTCCGGCACACGGAACCACAGCTTGCCGGTCATCATCACGGCCGACACGTCCGTACCTTCGACACCGGTGCCGAACGCATTGAATGCGCCATAGGTCGTCGAATGGGTATCGGTGCCGACCACAAGATCACCGCAGGTCAGGTGACCGCCTTCGGGAAGCACCTGATGACAGATGCCGTCACCGACGTCATACAGCGGCGAACCGTATTTGTCGGCGAACGCACGCATCGCGACATGCGTGTTCGCTGCTTCCATGTTCGGTGGCGGTGAATAATGGTCCAGCACCAGCGCAACGCGTTTGACATGCGGCAGCGATTTCGCGCCCAGCTTTTCAATCATCTTCAGCGCGTTGCCCGCACGCGCATCGTGGATCATCGCAAAATCGACGTCGGCAACAACGATCTCACCGGCATTGGCCGGCCGGCCGCCGGCATGTTGGCCGAGAATTTTCTCGGCAATGGTGTGACCCAATGGGGTATCTCCTGATGGAAAGCGCCGCAAGTTCAGACTGAGCGGCGAAGGCGGAAATTTTACCCCAGGCCCCGCCAGTTCCACCGGGCTTGTTCACGATGTGAGCGCTATAAACCCATGAAACAAAAGCCTTACCGGCAATACGGGTCCGCATGGTATGACCACGGACACCGCATGACACTTATTTGTCCCGGAACGACCGCCCGCCGTCGACGGTCACTATCGTGCCGCTGATATAGGACGCCCTGCCCGACGCGAGAAACACGATGGTGCTGGCAATCTCGTCGACCGAGGCCAGACGGCCGAAGGGGTAACCCTTGGTCAGTTCATGCCAGCGTTTCGCATCGCCCAGCTCCTTCTGCGCACGCGCCTCCCAACGTACCGTCTGACGCTCCGTTTCGGTTGCCGCCGGATTGAGTCCGACCACGCGCACACCGTAAGCGGGACTTTCGGCGCCCAGCGCGCGCGACATCGAAATCAGAGCCGCATTGGCCATGCTGCCGGCAATGTAATCCGCCCGCGGCCGCTCACCCGATGCGCCGATGACATTGATGATCACGCCAGACCGTCGCTCGCACATTGCGGTGTAAACCTCCCGCGCGACATTGAGAAACCCGAACAGCTTCAGCGACCAGGAAGCCTCCAGTGCCGCCTGATCCATTTTCGCCAGAGCGCCCTGGGGAATTGATCCGGCGTTGTTGATCAGGATATCGACGCCTTTCAATTCACGTGACAGCTTTGAAGCCGCCGCAGCATCCGACAGGTCCACTGCATGACAGGTCACCTCGACCTTGTATTCAGCAAGAATCGCATTGCGAGCAGCTTCCAGATTTTCAGGTTTGCGTGCCGCCAGATGCAGATTGCAGCCTTCCTCGGCGAGCAGTTTGGCAACACCCAGTCCGATACCCCGCGAGCCACCGGTGATCAGCACCGTTTTTCCCTTGATGCGAAGGTCCATGGTTCAACCGCCCTTTTTCAGAAGTCCAAGATCATCCAGCGTGCTGCGCATCTGTGCATCCAGCTCGTCCCAGTATTTGCGGGTATCGCGGCTATTGGTGTAATTCGGCTCCCACTCATTCTTGTCGAGATGCGCGCGCCAGCTCGCATCCTTGTCCAGGTTGGCAAAATACTGCTCCCAGTAAGCCAACTGGGTGGGCGGGATGCTCTTACCGGCAATCAGGCCACGGTAATTCGAAAATGAGGTGTTGGCGC
>JBILYA010000045.1:0-10191 GCA_044378065.1 Burkholderiales bacterium
GGCGATGGCGTTTGACAACATCGGCTTGGAATAAAACGAGCTGCTGTCGGAGGCAATCACGACGAGCGGCGTCGCGGCATCGAGTTTGCGCAGTTCCTTGGCGGTGTTGTAGCCGGCAAGGCCGCTGCCGATGATGATGATCGGGTGCATGGATTTCTTTCTGGGAGTTCTCTAAAAGCAGCGCTGGATGGTATCAAACCGCGTCATCAGCACAAAGCTGTCGAAGGCTTCCGGGAGTGATCTGGTGCTCAATCGGGAAAAGCAGGGTGTCCGCCGGAATCGGCAGACACCCCTTGCAGCAGCTGATTACGCGGCTTTCAGCACCATCTCGAAGTCAGCCTTGAGGATGCCGCACTCCGGACAAGCCCAGTCTTCCGGGATGTCTTCCCAGCGTGTGCCGGCCTGGATGCCGTGTTCCGGGTCACCGGCGGCTTCATCGTAAACGTAACCGCAGACGATGCATTCCCATTTGCGAAATTCGGTAGTCATGTTCAGTTCTCCTTGAATTGAGTGTCGGGTGATCAGGCCGCGACTTTCGCGCGCACTGAACGGTAGTGGTTGGCGTGGCGCTCTTCGACCTTGGCCAGCGCGGCGAAGCGCTTGGCGGCCTTGGCCAGCGTCTGCTGGAAGCGGGCGGCATGTTCCTTCGACTCTTCGATCTGCTCGTCCATTTCCTTGGCTGCGGCGTGATTGCCTTCCTGTTCGGCGAGGTGGCGGAACTGCGGATACATTTCGGTGTACTCGTAGGTCTCGCCGGCGATCGCCATGTCCAGCGCCTTGCCCGGGGTCAGTTCGGTTTTCGGATAAAGCAGGTCGAGGTGGCCGAAGGCGTGCTGGATTTCCTGTGCGGCGGTTTCCTCGAACACTTTGGCGGTTTCGACGTCGCCCTGTTCGCGGCAGATCTTGGCGAAGTACATGTATTTGATATGCGCCATGGATTCGCCGGCAAAGGCGGCTTCGATGTTTTTGACGGTGATGGATTCGGGTTTCATGTGCATCTCCTGTGGTTGAAAGTTTGTGCGTCTTGCAACGCATGGGACGCATTCTGGAGATGCCCCGAACATTAAGCTAATTGATTGTTATTAATTAACTGATAGTCATTGACTATCAATGGCGCGGACTGACAACCCTTTGTTTTTATTAAAATTTATTTTATGGCAGTGGTGCCGTTGAGCGCGCAGACGGTGATGGCGTCGCGGATGACATCCAGCGCCGGCGCCCGCGGGAAGCTGGAGCGCGAGGCCAGCACGACACGCCGGTCGGGAACCGGGCGGGTAAACGGAATGTAGGTGAGCAGATCGTTGGCCGCACGTTTGACAGGAATCGCTGATGCCGGGAGCACCGTCAGGCCGAGTCCGGAGGCCACCATCAGGCGGATGGTTTCCAGCGAGGACCCTTCAACCGTTTTCTGCAGTGAGCCGGGAGTGGCGCTGGAGCGGTTCAGCGAGGGGCAGGCATTGAGGATCTGGTCGCGGAAGCAGTGGCCGGTGCCGAGCAGGAGCAGGCTTTCCCCGGCCAAAGCATCGGAGGAAATGTTTTTCCGTTTGGCCCAGGGGTGGGTTTTCGCCAGGGCGACGACAAAATCCTCGTCATACAGCGGCGTTACCGTGATGCCCGGTTCGTCGAAGGGCAGGGCGACGATGGCGGCATCGATATCGCCGCGTTTCAGCCGTTCCGACAGGACGGCGGTGTAGTTTTCTTCAAGCATCAGCGGCATCTTCGGCGCGCGCCGTCTGAGAATCGGAATCAATTGCGGCAGCAGATAGGGGCCGATGGTAAAGATGACGCCGAGCTTGAGTGCACCGTCGAGTGGATCGGCCGTTGATTTTGCGATGGTTTTTACCTTCTCGGCCTCTTCGAGCGCGCGTTGCGCCTGCTCGATGACGCGGTTACCGGCCGGCGTGATGCTCAGCTCGCCGGGGCCGCGTTCGAAAATCTGCACGCCGAGTTCGTCCTCCAGTTTCTTCACGGCAACCGACAGCGTCGGCTGACTGACGAAACAGGCCTCAGCGGCGCGACCGAAGTGGCGTTCGCGGGCAACGGCGACGATGTAGCGCAATTCTGTGAGGGTCATGGCGGCGGAACTTTAGCGGAAACCCGCAGTCTTTATAGGGTGAGCATTCTGCACGATGTCGGTCGGTCGCAAAAGCTGCGATAAATCAACAGACTGCAGAATGTGAGCGAACGCATGTCTCCCCTTTGGGCGCCTCCGGGCGCCCATTTTTTTGCGGTTGCAGGAATATTCAGTCTTCGAGGGTGATGCCGGCTTTGCGAATGACATTGCCCAGACGCTGCTGCTCGGCGTGGATCAGGGCGTCAAAGGCCTGGGCGGTGCCGCCGACGGGCTCCGCGCCGGTGCGGATGATGCGTTCACGGACCTCGGGCAGATTGACTGCTTTTACGGCCTCGGCCTGCAGACGTTCGCTCAGCGCACGCGGCGTCTTCGCGGGCAGCGACAGACCCCACCACTGGGTGATTTCGTAACCGGGCAGGGTGGCAGCCACCGTCGGGAGATCGGGCAGCGCGGGATTACGCGCTGCGCCCGTTGTGGCCAGCGCCCGGACCTTGCCGCTGCCGATGTGCGGGCCGGCAGCGATCGGTGAGGTGATGATCAGTTGCACCTGGCCGGCAATCACATCGACCAATGCCGGACCCGCTCCTTTGTACGGCACATGGGTCATGCTGACATTGGCGAGCACGTTGATCATTTCACCGGCAAGGTGTGCCGGCGTGCCGCGGCCGGCGGAAGCATAGTTCAGTGCGCCGGGTTTGGACTTCGCCAGTTGCAGCAGTTCGGCAACCGATTTTGCCGGGACCGAGGCGTTGATCACCAGCACATTGGAGGCGCCGGCAATCTGCGTGACGGAAATGAAATCCCGCTTGATGTCGTAGGGCAGATTCTTTTTGAGATTGGGCAGTATGGCGTAGAGCGTTGTTGTTCCCAGAAACAGCGTGTAACCATCGGGTGCGGACTTGGCCGCCATTTCGGCGCCGATCAGACCACTGGCGCCGGCGCGGTTGTCGACGACGACCTGCTGACCCAGTGAGTCGGACATTTTCTGCGCGATGGCGCGGCCGAGGATGTCGGGCGCGCCACCCGGCGCTGAAGCCACGATCATGCGGATGGGTTTGGTGGGGTAACCCTGGGCTTGTGCAATGCCGGCGGCGAACAGCGCTGCCACGATCAGTGTTGTGCGCATCGTTTTCTCCTCCGGGTGATTCCTGTTATTTTTTGTTCTGGTTGGCTTCGAAGTAAGCAGCCTTGGAGCCCGGCGGCGGTGAATAGCGGAAGGTGCCGCGCTTGAGAATGGCGTCTTCACCACCGTATTTGTTGATCATTGCTTTCTGGTCGGCTTTGGCCAGTTGATCCGCGGCTTCGGGGTTGACCACTTTGCGCAGTGCCTGTTCGCATTCGGCGATCACGGCTTTGTAAGCGGGGTCGCGGCCGAGATCCTTGCGCTCTTCCGGATCGTTTTTCAGATCAAACAGCATCGGCGGGACGGTTGCGTAATGGATGTATTTCCATTGACCGTGACGGATCATGAAGGCACCGCACATTGAAGCCGCGGCGTGGTATTCGGAGAGGATGGTGCGTGCCGGCACCTTGCCCTGTGCAATATCGATCAGCGAAACGCCGGGCAGCGTTGCGTCATCGGGATTGGATTTCGCACCGAGCGCGTGGATGAACGTCGGGAATCCGTCGGCCAGCGTGACTGGCGTGTCACAGACATTGCCGGCAGGCACGCCGGGGCCGGCCATGATCATCGGGATACCGGCGGATTCTTCATACATCGTCGACTTGCCCCACATGCCGCGGGTGCCGAGGTTATCGCCGTGGTCGGAGGAATAAACCACGCGGGTGTTGTTCATCAGGCCGGTTTCTTCCAGCGTGCGCAGGATCTTGCCGACGTTGTCATCCATGAACGAGGTCAGGCCGAAGTAGGCGGTGATCGCGCGGCGCACCATCGGCGCATCAAACGGGTCGTCATAGCACATGCTCTTGCGCATGGCGTCGATGAAGGGATGCTGCGGGCGCTGGTCGTGGTCGTACATATTGGGCCAGGGCACGGCATCTTCGGGATACATGTCGTAGAACTGCGGCGGCGCGATCAGCGGGAAGTGCGGCGAGACGAACCCGACATACAAGGCCCACGGCTTGGCTTTTAATGTCGGGGCTTTGGTCTTCAGCCACTTGATGGTTTCAGTGGCGATGTCGCGGTCGTATTTGGTGTATTCGGATTCACCGCGACCGGCTTCAGGGCCGAGATTGGCCGAGCCCGAGCGTCGCGGCAGTTCCTCGCGGATCAGTCCGAGCAGGTCGCCGACGCCGTTGACGATGTGCAGCGGCAGGATCTCCTCGTCGAAACCATTACGTTTGGCTTCGGAATCCAGGTAATGCAGCTTGCCGATCGAGGCGACATGGTGGCCCTGCGCCATCAGCCGGTGGCCCCAGGTCGGGATCTTGCCGTCATAGGCGATGGCGTTGTCCCAGTAGCGGATCTTGTGCACGTATTGGCCGGTCGCAAAGGACGCGCGCGCCGGCACGCAGATCGGGCAGTTGGTATAGGCTGACGTGAAGCGCGTGCCGCGGGCAGCCAGCGCATCGAGGTTCGGTGTCTTGATCATCGGATGTCCCGCACAGCCGAGCACGCGTTTGTTGTGCTCGTCGGACATGATGAAAATCAGGTTGGTGGCTTCGCTCATGGTCTCCCCCGGGTTGCTTGTTCGTTTTGTTTGTATTGCTTACTTGTATTTTTTTGTGATCAGGTCGGCGACGCTGGTGCCGGCATCGATGTCGGCTTTGCGTTTGGTATCGCCGGCGTCGATCTTGCGCGCGGCGTCCAGCACCAGTGCTGCTTTTTCGTGCGGGATCACCGCAACGCCTGCATCATCGGCGCAGATGATGTCGCCCGGCTTGACCTGGATGCCACAGATTTGCACCGTGCCGTTGACTTCGACGGTCTGCATGCGCCATTTGCCGGTAATCGGTGTGAAGCCCTTGCACCACACCGGCCAGTCCATGCCGCGATACTGATCGGGATCGCGCACCGTCGCGTCGACGATGGCGCCGATGAAGCCCTGGCGTTTGGCGATGGTTGCTGACTGACCGCCCATATTCGAGCAGCCCATCACGCCTTCGATCACCAGCACGTCGCCGGGCTCGGCCAGATTGTGCGCTTCGGTTTCGCCCTGACCGCTGGTCTTGTCGGTGGCGGCCTTATGGATTTGCGTGGCGTGCGCGATGTTGCGCACAGTCAGCGCCGGGCCGACGATGCGTTTGCCGAGGTTGACCGGCGGCAGCACGTAACCGGGAATGACGGCGACAAGGCCGAGCTCATCGCAGGCGTCGGACAGCGTGCCGGTGAGGTCAACGAGGTTGCGGAATCCTTCGATGATGCCGGGCGCAACGCGCGGCAGCTCGAGCATGCGGATGGCTTCGCGCGGCAGTTTGCCGAGTGTGGTCTTGGCCATGAATATCCTCCGGGTGAGCGGGGGATATTACTACGCGCCACCGGGGTGGCGCGCAGTCATCCGAGTATGTGGACTGCCCGAAAGATCAGCCGCAAGTGCCGGTGAATCCACAGGCGGTGCAGTAATCGCAGCCGTCCTTGCGGATCAGCGTTGAGTTGCCGCACTCTGGGCAGCGGCTGCCTTTCATTACTCGCGGTTCGGTACTGCGTTCCGGCGCTTCAAGGATACCCATCTGCGTCAGTGGCGCACCGTTTGCATCGAGGATGCCGAGCATCGCGAAGCGGTGCAGGATCAGGCTGGCGACGTAGGCGACTGTCGACGGGTAGGTCGCCTGTTTGCGTTCACCCGGTACGAAGGCCATGAAGTCGCCCAGCGGTTCCGGGAATTCCAGCAGTTTCTTTAATTTCATCCCGATCCACGCAGGATCCATCACGCGCATGTCGAGTGAGAGGATCTTGCACAGGCCGTCGAGGGCGCGCGGGTATTCGCCGGCGAGCCACATCGAGTAGGGGCGGGTCACTCCGTCGGGCAGGGTGATTTCCTTGATGCCGAGGACGAAGTCGTCACCGGTGCGCGGGTTGAGCACATCGACGGTCCATGACATGGTTCCGTCGGTGCCGGTCTTGGGTTCCTTCGGTGCAAACATCGCGTCGAGTACCGGCGTGGCCGACTGGCCGAAAAGTGCTGCACTGGGCGAGGTCAGCGCGCCCAGTTGATCGGCGCGCCAGCGCACGACCTGCGCAAAGGCGGCGACCACGGAAGGCATGCGTTTGATTTCGCCCAGCGGCGGGAAGGCCATGTCGAATGGCTCATCACCACCGGCGCGGGCCAGCGAATCGAGCTTGAGCTTGAGCCAGCCCGGGTCGTCCGCGCGCATGTCCATCGACAGCGTCTTGGCGACGGCACCGAGGCCGCGCGGCTGCTCACTGCCGTTGACCCAGACTTCGAAGGCGTGGTTATGTTCGCTTTCAACGTGACCGACAAACACCGCAAATGCGCCATGCGGATGTTCGATCATGTAGGTCCATGCCGGGTTGCCCGCGGTCATTGACGGGCGGCCTGGCCAGCGCAGGCTGGCCAGCACCGGTGCCGGCAGCGACTGGATCTGGATGCGGCGGTTCACATCGTCACCGCGGAAATCCTGTGGTGCTTTTTCCTTGCTGGTCGGCTCGACCGACAGTACCGAACCGAGGATGCTGTTCGGGCGGTAGGTGGCGAGTCCTTTCAATCCGGATTTCCAGGCGCGGAAATACAGGTCCTGGAATTCGGCGTAAGGGTAGTCCTCGGGCACGTTGACGGTCTTGGAGATGCTGGTGTCGACGTAGGGGGCGACGGCGGCAACCATTTCTTCATGCGCGTGTGCGGAAATTTCCAGCGCGGTGACGAACCACGGCGGCAGCTTTTCGGTGTTGCCGCCTTCGGCCTTGTAACGGCGCCAGGCGTGATCTTCGACGGCGAATTCACGCATGGTGTTGTCGGGCATGCGTTTCTTGCGGGTGTAAGTCCACGAGAACGGCGGTTCAATGCCGTTGGAGGCATTGTCGGCGAATGACAGGCTGATCGTGCCGGTCGGGGCAATCGACAGCAGGTGGCTGTTGCGGATGCCGTTTTTGCGGATGACCTGTTTGATGTCGTCGGGCAGACGGGCGGCAAAGCTGGTGCCGCTGAGATACAGGTCGGCATTGAACAGCGGGAACGCGCCCTTTTCACGGGCGAGTTCTGCTGATGCTCGATATGCGGCGTCGCGCATCGCTTCCGAAATCTTCGCGGCCATCTGCCGTGCTTCCGGCGTGTCGTAGCGGAGGCGCAGCATGATCAGTGCATCACCGAGACCGGTAAATCCGAGGCCGACGCGGCGTTTGTTGGCGGCTTCTTCCTGCTGCTGCTTCAGCGGCCAGGCGGTGACATCGAGAACGTTGTCGAGCATGCGCGTGGCAACGGCGACGATGCGGCCGAAATGTTCGAAATTGAATTCGGCTTTTTCAGCGAAAGGCTGTTTGACGAATTTGGTCAGGTCGATCGAACCCAGGCAGCAGCAGCCGTAGGGCGGCAGCGGCTGTTCGGCGCAGGGGTTGGTGGCCTCGATGGTTTCGCAGTAGTTCAGGTTGTTGTCCTTGTTCATGCGGTCGATGAACAGGATGCCCGGTTCGGCGTGGTCGTAGGTCGAGCGCATCACCTGTTCCCACAGATCGCGCGCCGGCACCTTGGTGTAGACCCACAGGCCGTCTTCGCGCTGGTAGGAACCCTTGGCCATCTGCTTGGCATTGGGTTTGGAGCGGTGCACCAGCTCGACGTCGCCGTTTTTCTCGACGGCTTCCATGAAGGTGTCGGTCACGCCGACGGAGATGTTGAAGTTGGTCAGGTCGCCCTTGTCCTTGGCGTGTATGAATTCCTCCACATCCGGATGGTCGCAACGCAGTACGGCCATCTGCGCGCCGCGGCGCGAGCCGGCGGATTCCACGGTTTCGCAGGAGCGGTCAAACACGCGCATATAGGACACCGGGCCGCTGGCGTTGGACTGGGTGCCTTTGACTTCAGCGCCTTTGGGGCGGATCGAGGAGAAGTCGTAGCCGACGCCGCCGCCGCGACGCATCGTTTCGGCGGCTTCCTGCAGCGCGATGTAGATGCCGGGGCGGCCATCGACGGTTTCGGAGATCGAATCGCCGACCGGCTGCACAAAACAGTTGATCAGGGTTGCCGCGAGTTGCACGCCGGCTGCGGAGTTGATGCGGCCGGCGGGGATGAAGCCTTCTTCCTGGGCCTGCAGGAAACGTTTTTCCCACAGGGCGCGCTGGTCTTCGGCCTCTACCTGGGCCAGCGCGCGGGCAACCCGTCGTCGCACATCGGTGATACTGGTTTCCTTGCCCTTTGCATATTTCTCGAGGAGGGTGTCGCGGCTGATTTCCTGCTCGGAGAGTGCGACGGCGCTGGTGGCGCCGAGGGCGGATTCATTCATGTCTTCTTGACCTTTCTGTCTGCGGCGCTGACTGGGCGCCGATGTTTTTGTAAAAGCGGTTTTTGTAAAAGCGAATTGGCGAGCAGTATGCGCCCGCGACGTACGGCTGAAAAGTCTCGTGATTTGACTTTAATCAAAGTTTGCAACATATTGTTTTTGCGTCCGTTCTGCGGGGCCTTTCGCGCCCGGCATGATCTTCTGTCGGCCTTGACATTTTGCTTGAGTTATTCTCCCGGGGTCGTAACGGTACGCGCTTGCACATCGTGCAACGCTGGAAGAAAAATCCAACCACTCAATTCAGCGCAGGGAAGGGCAACACCATGTATCAAGCCATTCAATGGGAAGTGCGTGAACATATCGGCATCCTGAGACTCAATCGCCCCGAGCGGCTGAATGCCATCGACAACGTGATGCGTAACGAGATGGAGCACGTGCTTCGCGCCGCCGAAGCCGACCCGGATGTGTGGACCATCATCGCCACCGGCAATGGCCGCGGCTTCTGCTCCGGCGCTGATCTGAAAGCCCGTGCCGAAGCAGAAAAGGCCGGTACCGTCGGCACTTCACCCCAGCCGCTGTTCGACATGAAGTATTACTACGCCATCGGTTTCAGCCAGATCACCAAGCCGGTGATTGCGGCGGTGAACGGCGTGACGCGCGGTGCCGGCTGCAATATGGCGTTTGCAGCGGACTTCCGCATACTCAGTGAGCAGGCCAACTTCGGCGTCAATTTCGTCGAGCGCGGCCTGATGGGGGAAACCGCGACCTGGTATCTGCCGCGTTTGGTGGGTCATGCCAAGGCGGCGGAACTGTGCCTGCTGGGCGAGCCCTTTGACGCGGCACAGGCCAAGGCGATGGGGCTGGCTTATTCGGTCGTTCCGCACGACAAGTTGATGGAAGAAGCCATGGCGCTGGCGCGCAAGCTGAACAGCAAGGCCCCGATTGCCGTGCAGATGACCAAGGTCGCGCTGCGTCGTGCCTGGCAGCAGGATGTCGAGCAGCAGCTGGAGTTGCAGAACACCATGAACAACAAGCTGAAGGGCACCGAAGACACCAGGGAAGCGCTGCGCGCTTTCATCGAAAAACGGCCGCCGCAGTTCAAGGGCGCTTAACGATCAGGCCGGGTTACAACGCTGCGGAGAAACGGACACCATGCATATTGCTTTTGTCGGACTGGGCCAGATGGGGCGACCCATGGCCATCAACATGTTGAAAAGCGGCGCGAAGCTGACCGTGAGTTCGGCGAGCGGCAAGCGCCATGCCGAGTTGGAGGAGAAGGGGGCGAAAGCGACCAAGAACCTGGCTGATGTGGCGCGGGCCGATATCGTGTTCCTTTGTCTGCCAGGGACCGATGCAGTTCGTGAAACGCTATTCGGTGTGCAAGGCATTGCACCGCTGATGGGCGAAGGGCAGATTGTTGTCGATACCAGCACCATGGATTATCTGGAAACCCGCGACTTCGCGATCAAGCTGGCCGAGCGCGGCATTGGTTTTATCGATGCACCGGTATCCGGTATGGAGGCGCGCGCGATCGAGGGTACGCTGACGGCGATGTGCGGCGGCAAGGCGGAAACACTGGAAAAGGTTCGTCCCTTTCTGTCCTGCGTGGCCAATAACATCCTGCATATGGGCGATTCCGGCAGCGGTCAGCTGTCCAAACTGATTAACCAATTGCTCTTCGATATCAACTGCGCGGCCATTGCCGAAGTGCTGCCGATGGCGGCGAAGCTGGGCATTGACCCGGAGAAGATCGGCAAGATCATCAA
>JBILYA010000407.1:0-2559 GCA_044378065.1 Burkholderiales bacterium
AGCCGGCAACCGCCGGCGCAATCGCCGCGAGATCAATGCGCGGGAAGGGTTTGATCGCACCGAAGAAGGCGTCTTCGCTGAGGAACAGCTCCTGCGGCGGCAGTACCGGATTGGCGAGGTCGCCGCGCACCATGGCATGGCGGCCGCGGGTGTCGGCCCAGAATTCGTCGATGGCCTCGGTGATGCCGGGGCGCAGGCAGATCGTGGTTTCTTTCGGCAGGTAATCGGTGACCAGCGCCGTGCTGTCGAAAAACACCGGCAGGTAATACTCGATGCCTGCGGTGGGGATGCCTTTGGACACATCCTTGTAGACCTGACTGCGCGACGGATCACCTTCAAAGCGTTCACGGAAGCGCTGGCGGAAAGCGGTGCGCGCTTCTTCGTCCATCGGGAATTCTCGTGCCGGCAGCAGGCGCACTTCCGGCACCTTCATGATCGAACGCTGGCTGTCGACGTCAAAGCTGCGGATCGAATCGATGGTCTCGTCAAAAAGATCGATGCGATAGGGCAGCGGGCTGCCCATCGGATACAGATCGATCAGTCCGCCGCGGAAGCTGTATTCACCCGGCGCGACGACCTGGGTGACATGGTTGTAACCGGCCAACGTCAACTGGTGGCGCAGCGCGTCGGCGCCGAGTTTTGCGCCCTGACGGAAATAAAAGGTGTTGGCGGTGATGAAGTCCACCGGCGCCATGCGGTACAGCGCCGTCGTGACCGGCACCAGCGTGATGTCGAAGTCGCCGCGCACCATCTGGCACAGCGTCGCCAGCCGCTCCGACACCAGATCATGGTGCGGCGAGAAGTGATCGTAGGGCAGCGTTTCCCAGTCGGGGAGCATGTGCACACGGAGCTGCGGCGCGAAGAAGGGGATCTCCTGCAGCAGGCGCTGCGCCTGCCATGCCGACTCCGTCAGCACCAGCAGCGGACGAGCGCGGGCCGCCAGTTCGGCCAACAGGGGGGCGTCGCTGGAACCGTGGAGCAGGGCGGTGCTGGTGCGCTGCCCGGGGGCGGGCAGCTTTTCTGGGTGCATCAAGTGTTGCTTCTGAAAAGGGCGCTATTATAAACGCGCCCCCTGACGTTTCCCCCGGAAATCCCCTGTGCGCAGACTGCTGACCCTGATGTGTCTTGTTGCCGTCGTCAATGCGCCGGCTTTTGCGCAAACCGTTCAATCCGAGAAACACGCCTTCCGTGTGGTCACGCTGGTGCGCGGCCTGCAGAATCCGTGGTCGATGGCCTTCCTGCCCGACGGCCGGATGCTGGTGACTGAGCGCGCAGGTCGACTGCGCATTGTCGGCAAGGATTTTCAGCTTGATCCAAAAATGGTTGAAGGTCTGCCCGAGATCGTCGCCAGCGGCCAGGGCGGCCTGTTCGATGTCGCTCTTCATCCGCAATACGCACAGAACGGCTGGATCTACTGGGCCTACAACGCCCCCGGCCCGGGTGGCTGGGGCACCACACTGGCGCGCGGCAAACTCGACGGTTATCGCATGTCCGGCGTGCAGGTCCTGTTCACCATGGAACCGAAAACCCGCACCGGCCAGCATTTCGGCGGCCGCATCGTGTTTGACGGCAAAGGCATGGTCTATCTGACCCTCGGCGACCGTGGTGACAAGCCGCGCGCGCAAATGCTCGATGATCACGCGGGTTCGGTGATCCGCCTGCACGACGACGGCCGCGTGCCCGCCGACAATCCCTTCGTCGGTCGCGCCGGTGCGAAGCCGGAGAAATTCACGCTGGGCAACCGCAATATGCAGGGCGCCGCCCTGCATCCGCAAACGGGGGAACTGTGGACCCATGAACACGGCCCGCAGGGCGGTGATGAAATCAACGTCATGCGCGCCGGGCGCAACTACGGCTGGCCGGTGATCACCTACGGCGTCAACTATGGCATCGGCACGAAGATCGGTGAGGGCAATTCAAAAGCCGGTATGGAACAGCCCCTGCATTATTGGGTGCCGTCGATTGCACCGTCGGGCATGGCCATTTACACCGGCGACAAATTTCCGAACTGGAAAGGCAATTTGCTGATCGGCGCGTTGCGCGACGAAATGCTGGTGCGGCTGGAATTGAATGGCGAGAAGGTTGTGCGCGAGGAACGGCTGCTCAAGGGGCAGGTTGGGCGCATCCGCGATGTGCGGGTGGGGCCGGATGGCTTGGTTTATTTGCTGACGGATGAGAGGGATGGGGTGGTCGTGAGGTTAGAGTCAAGTAGATGAAATTAAGAAATTATGGGTATTTTGTAATGTGGCTAAAGACCGAATGGTGTTTGCATTAATTACGGGTAGAAGTGAAATGAAAAATAAATCGACTCGGATATCTTTGATTTAATAGACAAGATATGGCTAAAGCATCTTTAGGCAAAAAAAGCGTAGCGTCCAAAAAACGTTCACCAAATAAACATTTGCAGCCAATCGCTAGGGCTGCTCAAGTTGAGGGTGCGGTTGCATTGGTCGCGGGGGCGCTTGCTGCTGCATTGTTGGGGGCGATATTGCCAATCGAGCATGCGAGGGAATATTTACGTCCTATTGAGATAACTCTTTTTGGTAAATATTTAAGATG
>JBILYA010000421.1:0-2556 GCA_044378065.1 Burkholderiales bacterium
CAGATCAACGAAGCCGTTTCTCGATTGGAATCACAGCGCGAGGCGCTGGCCGAACGCGAACGCAGTCTGCCCGGTCTTGAGCAGACTCTGGAGCAGCGTGCCGCTGAAGTCGATCAGGCGGCTCAAGCCCTTGCGGCGATGGAAGCCCGCGTCGAAGCACTGCGCCAGCTGCAGGACAATCTGGCGCATGGCGCTGATATGGAAGCCTGGATGTCCACGCGCGGTCTTGATCACGCACCGCGAGTCTGGCAAGGCATCACGATTGAAACCGGCTACGAGGATGCGCTCGAAGCCGTGCTGCGCGAACGTCTGAATGCGGTTGCTGTTTCGGGCCTGGATGCCTGCGGCAATTGGTCCGGTAATGCACCGCCGGGAAAAGTGTCTGTTGCCGACGTCAGTGTTTCAGGAAGCGACATGCCGGTGGCGCCCATGCCGGCCCGTGCGCGGCCGCTGGCGCAATTTGTGACCTGCCGTGATGCGCATCTCGCGCCGGCATTGGCCGATTGGCTGCACAGTGCGTTCGTTGTCGAAGATCTGGCTACAGGCCTCAGCCTTCGCAACCAACTGAGCGCCGGCGCAGTCCTGGTTTCGAAAGACGGCTATCTGTTCACCCGCAACAGCCTGACCTTCCATGCACCGGATTCGGAGTTGCATGGCGTATTGTCCCGGCAGCGTGAAATTGAAAGCCTGGATCAGGAAATTACGGGGCGCAAAACGGCAATTGCCGCGCTGCGGGCGACCGTTGAAGAGCAGTCCGCAAGGATTGCCAGTGAGAAAGCTGCGCTTGGCGAGTTGCGCAGCGACGTCTCCCGCCTGCAGCAGGAACACCATGCACTGCAGGTTGAAAACGTCCGTCTGACCGAGCAGACCCAGCGTCTGACCCAGCGCGGTGAGCAGATCGCATCTGAACTGGCCGAGATTGCCGCTCAGGTCGCCACCGAAACCCAGCAACAGGAGGCGACTGCCGGTGCTCTGGAGCTCCTCAGCGAAGAGGCCGGTGGTTATGCAGCTGAGCTGGAGAATGCCCTGGAGCAGTTCCGCCAGGCGCAATCCGTGCTGGAAGCGCAGCGGATTACCCTGCAGCAGTCTGACCGGGAACTTCAGGAAGCGATTTTCCAGGCCAAAACCTCGATCGGCAAAATCGGTGAAGTTGAGCGCGCGATGGCAGCGGCCAACGAAACCCTGGAGCGCGTCGAACTGGCAATGGCAACCGAACAGGAGGCTCTTGAGCGTCTTGACGAGTCGCCCTGGCAAAGCCAGTTGCAGATCGCCCTGTCGCTGCGCGGTACCAAGGAAGAGGCACTGGCTCAGGCCCGCGACGTCCTGGAAGCCACAGAGTCGCAACTCAAGGCCGTTGAAGAAGAGCGCATGACCTCGGAGCAGAAGCTGGGGCCGTTGCGTGACCGTATCAACGAGATCAAGCTGAAAGAGCAGGAAGCTCGCATCAACGAAGAACAGTATGCGCAGCAGCTGGTCGAGGCCGGGGCAAACGAGGAAGTTCTGGCGCAGAACGTTGAGAAGGGCCAGCGTTCCGGATCCCTGCAGTCCGAGATCAACCGCCTCAACGATGAAATCAAGAGCCTCGGCGCAGTCAATCTTGCCGCGCTGGAAGAGCTGGAAGCCGGTCGCGAAAGGAAGAGCTATTTGGACGCTCAATCGGCCGACCTGACCTCGGCGATGAACACGCTGGAAGACGCGATTCGCCGTATTGACCGTGAAACGCGCGAACGCCTGCAAACCACCTTTGACGAGGTCAACGCACATTTCTCGCGTATGTTCCCGGTGCTGTTCGGCGGCGGTAATGCGAAACTGACGCTGACCGGCGAAGAGATTCTGGATGCAGGCATCCAGGTTACGGCGCAACCGCCAGGCAAAAAGAACAGCTCGATTCATTTGCTGTCCGGTGGTGAAAAGGCACTGACCGCAATGTCACTGGTATTCGCAATATTCCAGCTCAACCCCGCGCCGTTCTGCATGCTGGATGAGGTTGACGCGCCGCTCGATGACCACAACACGAGCCGTCTGTGCGAACTGGTCAAGCGTATGTCGGAGCAGTCGCAGTTCGTCTTCATTACCCACAACAAGATCACGATGGAAATCGCCAACCAGTTGCTCGGCATCACGATGCAGGAGCCTGGCGTTTCCCGTGTTGTTGCTGTGGATATCGAGGCGGCCATGAAACTCACCGAAGAGGCGGCCTGACGGCTGAACCGAAATGAGCGACCTGCAGATCGCGTTGGCGGTATTCGGAGTCGTCGTCATCGGCGGTGTTTACGCCTACAACCTCTGGCAGGAGCGCAAGCTGCGCCAGCGCCTCGAACGGGCTTTCGAAGGGCAGCGTGATGATGTGCTGCTCAGCAAACCTGCTGCAATGCCGGTACCGTCAGTGGCGGGTGCGGCGCCCCGCATTGAGCCGCGACTGGGTGAGGGGGCTTCGCCTGCCGGTGCTGCCACCGCAAAACATGCTGCAGCTTCTTCGCTGCCCGTGACCGCTGACGGTGCGGACTCCCTGATTGAATTTGTTGTAAATATCGATTCGGATGGTAATGTTGCCGA
>JBILYA010000408.1:0-2542 GCA_044378065.1 Burkholderiales bacterium
GATGCCGAACGTCGTTTGCATCTTTATGCCCATGAAGGGCTGTCCGGCGAGTTCGCACAGAGTGAACGCTGCATCGACATGGGCGAGTGCCTGTGCGGTGTGGCTGCGCAACACAACCGCAGCGCTGTGGATCAACTGGATGATATCGCGCCTGAGGTGGCGGCGGATTGTCGCAAGGCGGGGTACCGCACGGTGGCCATATTGCCGATCCGTCTCAAGCGCGAGTTGCTGGGAATTTTCAATCTCTATTTCACCACGCCGCATCCGATCAGCCCTGACGATCGCCAGCTGCTTGAGACTCTGGGCCAGCATCTCGGCGTGGCCATCGAAAACCAGAGGCTGGTGACTCGCGACCGCGAACTGGCCGTGTTCGAGGAGCGCAGCCTGCTCGCGCGTGAACTGCATGATTCCATCGCCCAGTCGCTTGCGTTCCTGAACATTCAAGTGCAAATGCTCGAGGATTCGCTTCGGCGTGAAGCGCGCGGCGAAGTGGAGGAGGTGCTCGGCAGCATCCGTGAAGGCGTGCAGGAAAGTTACGATGATGTGCGCGAACTGCTGACGCATTTCCGCTCCCGCGTGAAGCATGAGGAGGACATCGGGGTGGCCTTGCGGCAAATGTTGACGCGCTTCGGTGCCCAGTCGGGACTGGCGACGGATTTCTCCGATGCCGGAACGGGTGTGCCGCTGCATGCCGAGAATCAGCTGCAGGTGCTGCATATCCTGCAGGAAGCGCTGTCGAACGTACGCAAGCATGCCGGCGCCACCCGCGTCGGTCTGGCGGTGCATCGCGACGCCACTTACCGGTTTACTGTCAGTGACGACGGGCGCGGATTCGATGTTGAGGCGGCGCCGGATACCGCCGAAGCGCACATCGGCCTGCGCATCATGCGCGAACGGGCGCAGCGCATCGGCGGACAAATCGAATTCCATTCAAGGCCAGGTGCCGGAACGCAGGTGACGCTGACGCTGCCTGCTGTCCAGTCTTCCGGTCACGACGGCGTACATGGACACGAGGTGCATGCGTGAGTAAAAGATTGCGGGTGTTACTGGTCGATGACCACAAGCTGTTTCGCAGCGGAGTGAAAGCACTGCTGGCGCGTCAGTCCGATATCGAGGTTGTTGGCGAGGCGGCGGACGGACTTGACGGGGTGCAACAAGCCCGGCAGTTGCGTCCGGATATCATCCTGCTCGACCTGCACATGCCGGGCGTCAGCGGTCGCGAGGCGGTGAAGACACTGTCCGAGGTGCTGCCGGATACACGAGTGCTGATGCTGACGGTGTCCGAGGACGCGGAGGATCTGCTGGAGACGCTGCATGCCGGTGCTGCCGGTTATCTTTTGAAAAACATCGACGCCGAATATTTTGTCGATGCCATCCGCCGTGCCGCAGCCGGCGACTCGGTGGTGTCGCCGGAGATGACCAGCAAACTGGTCGCCGGATTGAAGCGCAAGGCCGCGGCACCGCTACCGGACAAGGATCTGCTCAGTGCGCGCGAGCGCGAGATCCTTGCTGCGCTGGCGCGCGGCGCCAGCAACAAGGAACTTGCCCGCGAGTTCGAGCTGGCCGAGAGCACAGTGAAAATCCATGTGCAGAACATCCTGCGCAAGCTCAAGCTGACCAGCCGTGTGCAGGCTGCGGTTTATGCCGTAGAGCACGGCATGTCAAAAAATATCAATAAAAACAATTAATTATAAATAATTCGCGGCGCCAACTACTGACGGCGCGTCCCAGTCGTTATCCCTGGAACCGCCATCGGCTCATCCCGTTGTGAAGGCGGAACTAGTTCGAAATGACTAGCCGCAGCCTCGGCACTCGGTCGTTTGCAGTGCTCCCATCCGCCGACAGCCGAATGGTGGCTGTGTTGCCGTGCCGGTATTTTCGTTCCCAAGGAATCAATGGGAGCGAACGATGGCGTCGCAGCAATTCAAACAGTGGTCGGTGGTGACGGCAAGCACGACGGCTTTCACCGTCTGTTTCATGGTGTGGATGATGTTTGCCGTGATCGGCATTCCCATCAAACAGAATCTCGGTCTCAATGAAACGCAGTTCGGCGTTTTAGTCGCTTTGCCGGTGCTCACCGGCTCTCTGATCCGCCTGCCGCTGGGCATGTGGACCGATCGCTTCGGCGGGCGCATCGTGTTTTTCATCCTGATGCTGTCGACCATCGCGCCGATCTGGATGATTTCGCGCGCCACCGAATTCTGGCATTTCCTGGTCACCGGCCTTTTCGTCGGTGTCGCCGGCGGATCGTTCACCGTCGGCATCGCGTACTGCGCGCGCTGGTTTCCGCGGCAGCGCCAGGGTTTTGCGATGGGGATTTTCGGCATGGGTAACACCGGCGCGGCGGTCACCAAGCTGGTGGCGCCGACCATCGTTGTCTCTTATGGCTGGGCAATGGTGCCGCAGGTTTATGCGGTTCT
Organism: Burkholderiales bacterium; assembly: GCA_044378065.1. Classification (GTDB taxonomy): domain Bacteria; phylum Pseudomonadota; class Gammaproteobacteria; order Burkholderiales; family SG8-41. Next base: position 2,421 of record JBILYA010000408.1, read on the forward strand.
CATGACAGTGACCGCGATCCTCTTCTGGTTTTTCACCTTTACCGACGAGGAGCACGCCACCGGTGCCGCCACTGTCACTGTCAAGGAGCAGTTGCAGGTGCTGAAGGATCCGACGGTCTGGC
>JBILYA010000409.1:0-2537 GCA_044378065.1 Burkholderiales bacterium
CGATGATGCGCTGGGCGCGTTCTGTCGACACACCCATGCCGCCGTCAAAGGTTCAGGCACCGGCCCGCTCGCGGGGCTGACTTTCGGCGTCAAGGATATCTACGACATCGCCGGCCACAAGACCGGCTTCGGCAGTCCCGACTGGCTGGCAACGCATGATGCCGCTGCAAAGACTGCACCGGTGGTTGCGCAACTGCTGGCCGCCGGCGCCGACATGGCCGGCAAAACCCAGACCGATGAACTGACCTACAGCCTCAACGGCGAGAACGCGCATTACGGCACGCCGGTCAACGTCAACGCCCCGGGGCGCATTCCCGGCGGCTCATCCAGCGGCTCGGCTGCGGCGACGGCCGGCAAACTGGTCGACTTCGCGCTGGGCAGTGATACCGGCGGTTCGGTCCGTGCCCCGGCGAGCTTTTGTGGCATCTACGGTATCCGGCCGACGCATGGCCGCGTATCACTGGCAGGCGCCTGCGCACTCGCCAAAAGTTTCGACACTGCCGGCTGGTTTGCCCGCGACGCAGCGCTGCTCGAACGCATCGGCTGCGTCCTGCTCGGCGAAACGGGTGCGGTGAAGCATGGCGCTGCCTTGCTGGCCGAAGACGGCTTTGCCCTGCTTGGCAGTGGCGCCGTGGAGGCCCTCCAGCCTGCGCTCGAAAAAATCAAAACCGCAATCGGCCCGCTGCAGAAAGTCACGGTCAGCGCCGAAGGATTGCCGCAATGGTTTCAGGCTTTCCGCGTGCTGCAGGGCGCAGAAATCCATCAACAGCTCGGTGCCTGGGTCGCGCAGGCGCAACCGAAACTCGGGCCGGGCGTGCGGGAACGCATGCAGTGGACGGCAACGATCACCGCGGCTGATATCGCTGGAGCGCAGGCAGTGCGCGATGCCGCACGCCGGCGCCTGGATGAACTGCTCAAAGACAACGCAGTCCTCGTATTGCCGACCGTGCCCGATATCGCGCCGCTGCTGAACACGCCGGCGGCAGCGCTGGATGATTTCCGAGCGCGGGCGATGAGTCTGTTGTGCATCGCCGCTCATGCCGGCCTGCCGCAGGTGACGATGCCGTTGGCGACGCTGAACGGTTGTCCGATCGGCATCTCGCTGGTCGCGGCACGCGGCAACGACGCGTTGCTGCTGGAACTGGCGCGCCGGATCGCTGGTTGAAATCACCGGCTGATTGTCGATTGCTGATTTACATCCACGGTTTCAACAGCTCAGCCCTGTCGTTCAAAGCAGGGCTGCTGCGCGACCATATGGCGCGTCTTGGCTTGGCTCAGCATTACGCCTGTCCCGAGCTGTCTCACCGCCCGGCGCAGGCGATGGCCCAGCTCGAAGCGCTGATCGCGCCGCATGATCCGCGCAGTGTGACGCTGGTCGGTTCATCGCTCGGCGGTTTTTATGCGACATCGCTGGTCGAGCGTTTCGCTGCGCGCGCGGTGCTGGTCAATCCCGCGGTACGGCCTTATGAATTACTGGCATCGTATCTGGGGCCGCAGAAAAATCTCTACACCGGCGCCAGCTACGAACTGACGCCGCAGCACATGGATGAACTGCGTGCGCTGGAAGTGGATGCGGTCACGCCGTTGCGATATCTGCTGATTACCGCAACCGGCGATGAGGTGCTCGATTACCGCGCCGGCGTTGAACGTTATGCTGGCTGCGAGCAGATCATCGTTCACGGCAGTGATCACGGGCTGGGGGATTTCGCCGGCCATCTCGACCGCGTCGTCTCCTTCTGGCAGGCCGGGCGCGTATAATTCGCGGCCCGATCCGCGCTGCGCGGCTGTCCCGCGCCACCCCTGGTTTTTCCCTACCCGATGAACGTATTTTACGAAGAAGACGGCGAACTCAAGGTCGGCGCGGTACTGGCTGACAACGACACTTCGCTGCAGGTCGAGGCGCCGCACGGCAAACGTTCCAAGGTCAAGGCTTCGGTGGTGTTGCTGCGCTTTGAATCGCCTGCGCATACCGCGTTCATGGCCGGTGTGCAGCAGCAGGCTGAGGCCATCGACATTGATTTTCTGTGGCAGTGTTGCGGCGCCGATGAATTCGGCTATGACACGCTGGCACGCGAATACTACGGTCAAGCCCCGGATGCAGTGCAGTCGGCTGCGGTGCTGACACGGCTGCATGCCGCGCCGATGTATTTTTACAAAAAAGGCCGCGGCCGTTACAAGGCGGCACCGGAAGAAGCGCTGAAGGCCGCGCTGGCCAGCGTTGAACGCAAACGCCTGCAGGCGCTGGCGAAAGCAGCCTATGTCGATGAACTGGCGGCGGGGCGCATGCCGGAGAGTTTCCAGCCGCTGCTCGATACGCTGTTATACAAGCCGGATAAAAACAGCATCGAATGGAAGGCGCTGGAGGAGGCGAGCGCAGCAGCGAAACTGTCACCCGCGCGCTTGCTCGAACGCTGCGGCGCGTTGCCCGATCTGCACCAGTTCCATCTGCGGCGCTTCCTTTTTGAACATGGCCCCAAGGGGCCGGGATTTCCGGAGCTGACAGCGCCGACTGTCCCTGCGGATCTGCCGCTGGCTGA
>JBILYA010000411.1:0-2534 GCA_044378065.1 Burkholderiales bacterium
CGGCACCGACCATCCGATCGGCTTTTACATGATCATGCTGTCGATGAGCGCACCGGCAGCCGTGCCGGCCGCCACACGCGAAGGCAGTACCGAGAGCCACAGCATTCACGCCGACGCGCACGCCGCGATCACCAGCGATACCGGCGAGACCATGTATCTCCATGCCATCGGCGATCACCTGATGGGCGGCGACGATCCGCGCAGCAAGCTGATCCGGGCGATTGAACACGACGAATTCATTCTGTTCGCACAGAAAATCCTGCCGCTGAAACCCTTGCCCTTCGACCACGGCTGCTACGAAATCCTGCTGCGCCTGAAGGAAGAGGAAGACAACCTGCTGCCGCCCGGCGGATTCATACCGGTGGCGGAACGTTATGGCCTGACCCAAGACATTGACCGCTGGGTCATTCGTACGGTGCTCGCCTGGTCGATGCAACAGAGGCGGGGCCACCCGGACTGGGACATCCCGATGTACTGCGTGAACCTGTCCGAGAGTTCGGTCGGCGACATGGAGTTCGCGCGTTATGTGCGCACCGAACTGCAGCGCAGCGGCTTCCCGGCCTCACAACTGTGCTTCGAAATCGGCGAACTCGACACTATTGCCCACCATGAAAATGTTGCGCATTTCATCGCTGCGCTGAAACCGGTGGGTTGCCGCTTTACAGTGGACTCTTTCGGCAGCATCAAGCTGTCGTTTGCGCACCTGAGCGGACTGGCCGTTGATTTCATCAAGATCGACGGCGTGCTGATCCAGAACCTGTTCAAGACGCCGATGATGATGACCAAGCTGAAAGCCATTGTCAGCGTCTGCGAAAAACTCGGCGTGCACTCCATCGCGGAATTTGTCGAGGATGACAAAACGCTGGCCGCGCTGAAGGAAGCCGGGATTGATTACGCCCAGGGCTTCGGCATTGACCGCCCCGGTCCGATCAGCAAGGCGCTGGATCAAAAGGCCTGATCGGGCAAGCCCCGCCTTACGCGGGGATTCTATATAAGTTATTGTTTTAAAATAACTTTTCTACAGGGATTCAAACACACCTGCAGCGCCCATGCCGGTGCCGATGCACATCGTCACCATGCCGTATTTCTTGTTGTGACGGCGCAGGCCGTGCAACAGCGTTGCCACGCGGATTGCACCGGTGGCACCCAGCGGATGGCCCAGCGCAATCGCGCCGCCCAACGGATTCACTTTCGCCGGATCGAGCCCGAGTTCACGGATCACCGCCAGTGACTGTGCGGCAAAGGCTTCATTGAGTTCGATCCAGTCGATTTGTGACTGGCTAAGCCCGGCCTGCTGCAGAACTTTGGGAATGGCCTTTACCGGACCGATACCCATCACATCCGGCGGCACACCCGCCACCGCATAAGCGACAAAACGGCCCAGCGGCTTGAGGTTGTAACGTTTCACCGCAGCCTCGCTCATCAGCACTATGGCACCCGCACCATCCGACATCTGCGAGCTGTTGCCGGCGGTGACGCTACCCTTGGCGGCAAAGGCCGGCTTCAGTTTCGACAGCGCCTCGACGGAAGTATCACGGCGCGGACCTTCGTCCTGTTCAGCGCGCCGGGTTTTGACGGTGATTTCCCGCGTCTGCAGATCGGGCAGAAGGTCATTGATGTCGTACGGTGTGATTTCGCTTTTGAATTCTCCGGCATCGGCGGCCCATACCGCTCGACGGTGGCTTTCTGCGGCAAACAGGTCCTGGTCTTCGCGACTGACTTTCCATTGCATGGCGACGCGCTCGGCGGTGATGCCCATGCCGTAGGCGATACCGGCGTTTTCATCTTTTGCGAAGATGTCCGGGCTGAAGCTCGGCTTGTTGCCGCCCATCGGCACCATACTCATGCTTTCGGTGCCGGCAGCGATCATCACATCGGCTTCGCCGAGGCGGATGCGCGAGGCGGCGTCAGTCACAGCCTGCAGTCCGGAAGAACAGAAGCGGTTGAGGGTCATGCCCGGCACGGTATCGGGGAGGCCGGCGAGCAGCAGGCCGATGCGGGCGACGTTCATGCCCTGCTCGCCTTCCGGCATCGCGCAGCCGGCGATCACATCACCGATTTCCTGCGGGTCCAGACCCGGGCACTGTGCCACAGCGCTTTTGAGTACATGGGCCAGCAGATCGTCCGGCCGCACGTTTTTCAGCATGCCGCGCGGCGCCTTGCCTACCGGCGAACGGGTTGCGGCAACAATATAGGCGTCCTGCAGGGATTTGCTCATGTCAGTGCCCTCATCTCAATTCCTCAGGGGTTTGCCGTTTTTGAGCATATGCTCGATGCGCGCCTGCGTTTTTTGGCTACGACATAACCTGAAGGTTAGTCTCCGCCGAAAATCGAGGCTATGTTGTTCCAACATCAAGCCCCTCAGTTCCTGAGGGGCTTGCCCGTCTTGAGCATATGCTCAATCCGGGCCTGCGTTTTTTCAGTCGCCATCAATTCCATGAAATGCTGGAGTTCGAGGTCAAGAAGCCATTGCTCATCGACCAGGCTGCCGGCTTCGACATCGCCGCCGCACAGGATGGTGGCAACCTTGCCGG
>JBILYA010000410.1:0-2534 GCA_044378065.1 Burkholderiales bacterium
CAGCTGGAAATGGTCTTCGGCCAGCGGCGATTCCTGGTGTATTACCTGGGCTGTATTTTTGCCGCGGCGCTCACGCAACTGACCGTGCTGTCCTTTGTCGGCGGCGAAGCCTATCCCACGGTCGGCGCTTCCGGCGGTGTGTTCGGCCTGCTGCTCGCCTACGGCCTGCTTTTCCCGCATCACAAGGTGATGCTGCTGTTCCCGCCGATTCCGATGCCGGCGTGGCTGTTTGTCACGCTGTACGGTCTTCTGGAAATCTTTCTCGGTGTCACCGGTACCCAGTCCGGCGTCGCACATTTCGCACACCTTGGCGGCATGCTCGGCGGCTGGTTGCTGATCCGCCAGTGGCGCCGCCGTCCACCCGGCCGTTACTGATTACCCGTTCTCAGGCCCAGCAGCGCTGCAGCAGCGCGCGAATCCAGTCGTAGTCGGCATCCAGCGTTGAATACCGCAACGGCTTGTGCATATCGGCATCACCGCGCATGCGCTGCAGGCGTGCAACGCGAACATTGGCGTCATGCACCGCATACCCGTACCGTTGATAACGGTCGCGCTCGATCGCCGTTTCCGCAGCGGGCGCATCGCGCAGCCAGATCCATTCCGCGACAAAATCCTGCGCCAGACGCTCCAGCTGGTCGTACAGCTTCTCATCAATAGCCTGTGGCGGTTCCAAAGCCTGCAGCTCTGCCACGGCATCCGGACTGCTCAAGCACCACAGCTGCGCCCATTCGGCATCCCCGTCGGTCACCCGCAATTCAATGACTGCACCGTCACGCCGGATCTCGAACAGCGCATCGCGCTCGTGATTGAGCACATAACCGTTCCAGAGGCCGATATCCTGACGCATCACGGCAAACGCCAGTTCCAGACGACTGTCCGCTGCCAGCGAGAAAAAGCGGTTGCCGGTCTCCGCTGAACCGGTGGTGATCGGGGCTTCGACATGATCGACAATCTTGCCGTCGGCAATCCGCGCACGGCCGCTACGGCCGGCGGCGACGTTCACCCACTCCGCCACCACCGCGAGCTGCGGAAATTCCTGTGAAGCCAGCGCAAATGCCGGGAAAGGAACGCCGCCGCGGACCTTGAAATCGTAAGACAACGCATCGTCGCCGTGATGCTCTTCGAAACCACCCTCGAAGATTTCCTCGACCAGCAGGGCTTTGATGCGCGCATCAGCCGCCGGCAGCAAGGTACTGTCGCCACTGACAGTCAGCGTGGCATGGATCAGCAGGTCGGTGCTCATCAGAAATTCATTTAACGATTTTTGAGGGGCGAATGTAAATGACGTAATACACCAACGCCACCAGTATGCTGCCGCCGACGACATTGCCGGCAATGACCGGAACCAGGTTGCGGAACATCGCGTACACCGTGATGGCATCGGCGCCTGCCGGCAGCGCGATGCCCGATTCTTTCAACAACAGCGCCAGCGGGAAAAAATACATATTGGCAATCGAGTGTTCAAACCCGGCGGCGACAAAGGCCGAGATCGGCAGCACGATGGCAAAAAACTTGTCGACCACACTGCGCCCCGCGAGCACCATCCACACCGCCATGCACACCAGCACATTACACAGCACGCCACGGAAAAACAGTTCGGTCACCGGCATTGTGCTTTTGGCGATGGCGATCTTCAGATAGGACTGCGCGACCGCACCGCCGTTCATGCCGGCATGCCCCGACAGGAACACCAGCAGCGCCAAGCCGGCCGCACCGGCAAAGTTCGCCGCACACACCACCACCCAATTGCGCAGCACTTCAGTCGTGCTGACCTTGCCATCGGCCCAGGCCATCGCCAGCAGGTTGTTGCCCGTGAAGAGCTCGGCGCCTGCGACCACCACCAGCAACAGGCCCAGCGAAAAACAAACCCCGCCCAGCACTCGTGCAATCGCGAAGGACAGCCCGGCATCGCTGATCACCAGCGTGAAGTACAGCGCACCGAGTCCGATGAAAGCCCCGGCAAGCATGCCCAGCATCGCCATCGACAGCAGCGGCAGCCGCGCCTTGGTCACGCCGATGTTGTCAACGCGCTCGGCGATCTGCTGCGGCGAGTAGGCATCCATATTGAAATTGTCGGCCATCGGTATTCCTTCCCGGGCATTCATGATGATTCTTCAGGGGTAGTGTAAGCGCAGTGCACAGAATCGGGTAATCTTGCGCCCCATGAAAGTCCGCAAATACTTGCCCAAGCTGAAGCTCGCCGACTATTACATGGGCCGCGACCTCGAATACCACCACGAACTGACGCCCGAACTGCGCGCCAATGCGCGCGAAACCCTGCGTCGCGTGAACCGCCTGCTCAAACGCGCAGGACTCGCGCGCAAGATCAGCTCCGGCTGGCGGCCCGCAGCGGTCAACGCCGCAGTGCCCGGCGCCGCCAAAGGCAGCAAACACATCAGCTGTCTGGCGATTGATCTCGAAGACCGCGACGGCGCGCTCGATGCCTGGTGCATGGCCCACCTGGATGTACTCGAAGCAGTCGGTCTGTGGCTGGAACATCCCGCGGCCACACCCGACTGGTGCCATCTGCAGAT
>JBILYA010000413.1:0-2532 GCA_044378065.1 Burkholderiales bacterium
AGGAAATCGGTAAAAAACGGTCAAGGCACGGATTTTTCAGGGAAAACCTGGGGTTGACGCGGTTTTCTCAGCTTGACAAGGATACCCCCGCTCCTTAGACTGCCCGGCCTTCCCGTGGCGAGTTAGCTCAGTGGTTAGAGCAGTGGAATCATAATCCATTGGTCCGGGGTTCAAATCCCTGACTCGCCACCATTTCTTTTTTCCCGCCGGCCGCTGCGTTGCCGGCTCCAGCCTCTCGTGTTATCGTGTGGCTATGCGTAAGTTTCTGCTTTTATTGACTTTTTTGGCCATCTCCCTGCCCGTCTCGACGATGGCTTGGGCGCAGCGCACGCTGCCCGCCAATCTCAAGCGGGCCGAAATCGGCGCGCAGCAGATGCTGCCGATGATCATGCTCGACAAGGATGTGCGTCGGCTCGCGCCGGGCGGCATCATCGTTGACGCCGCCAATCGCAAGATCACCCACGGGCAACTGATGCCCGGCGCCGAAGTGATCTACGAACTCGATCGCAATGGTGAAATCCTGCGTATCGTCGTCCTGACCCCTGAGGAACAAGCCCGGCTCGACCGCGCGAAGAAGTAAGCCGTGGGCAAGGTTTACATCAAAACCTTCGGCTGCCAGATGAACGAGTATGACTCGGACAAAATGGCGGACGTACTGCGTGTCGGTGAAGGCCTGACCCCGACTTCAGATCCCGCCGAAGCCGACGTTATCCTGCTCAACACCTGCTCGGTGCGTGAAAAAGCCCAGGACAAGGTCTTCAGTGACCTCGGGCGCATCAATGAACTCAAACAGGCAAAACCCGGACTGATCATCGGCGTCGGCGGCTGCGTCGCCAGCCAGGAAGGCGCGGCCATCGTCAAACGCGCGCCCTATGTCGATGTCGTATTCGGTCCACAGACGCTGCACCGCCTGCCCCAGCTGATCCGGGCGCGCCGCCAGTCCGGCAAGCCGCAGGTCGACATCTCATTTCCCGAAGTCGAAAAATTCGATCACCTGCCGCCCGCCCGTGTCGAAGGCGTCACCGCCTTTGTCTCGATCATGGAAGGCTGCAGCAAATACTGTTCGTTCTGCGTCGTGCCGTATACGCGCGGCGAAGAAATCTCGCGGCCCTTCGACGATGTGCTCACCGAAGTTGCCGAACTCGCCGCTCAGGGGGTCAAGGAAGTGACTCTGCTCGGCCAGAACGTCAATGCCTGGCGCGCGCCGCTGGATGGCGAAGCCGACGGCGCCGATTTCGCGCTGCTGCTGGAATACGTGGCTGAAATCCCCGGCATCGAACGCATCCGCTACACCACATCACACCCCAAGGAATTCACGCTGCGACTGATCGAAGCCTATGCGCGCATCCCGCAGCTGGTCAGTCATGTGCATCTGCCGGTGCAGTCGGGTTCCGATCGCGTGCTGGCAGCCATGAAACGCGGTTACACGGCGCTCGAATACAAATCCATGATCCGCCGTCTGCGCGAAGCGCGGCCGGACATCTGCATCTCGTCGGATTTCATCGTCGGTTTCCCCGGCGAGACTGATGCCGATTTCCAGGCGACGCTGAAACTGATCGATGACATCGGTTTCGACGCCAGCTTCAGTTTCGTCTACAGCCGGCGTCCGGGCACACCCGCCGCCGATCTGGCCGACGATACGCCGCAGGCCGTCAAACTGGAACGCCTGCAGCAGCTGCAGCAGAAAAACGATGCGCAGGCACAAGCCATCAGCCGCCGCATGGTCGGCACCCGCCAGCGCGTGCTGGTTGACGGCGTTTCTCGCCGCGATGCCACAGAACTCGCGGCACGCACCGACAACAACCGCGTCGTCAACTTCGCCGGCCCGCGCGAACTGATCGGCAACTTCATCGAAATCACCATCACCGACGCGCTGGCGCATACGCTGCGCGGCGAACCCGTCACTAAAGACTGCGCCGTTACCCATTGAAACCCTCTGAAATCAGCTTTACCCCCGTCGACAACCACCGCCTCGCCAATCTCTGCGGTGCGCTGGACGAAAATCTGCGCCAGATCGAAACCGCGCTGGATGTCGGCATCACCCGTCGCGGCGAACACTTCGCACTGACCGGCGCGGTCGAGCGCACGCGCATCGCGGCCCAGGTCCTGCGCAACTTCTACGAAAAGGCGGCGGACCCGCTGTCACTGGACGCGATTCAGCTGGCGCTGATCGAGGCCGGCCATCAAGGTGCAGCGCATGCCGCCGTACCTTCGCCGGCGCTGATCACCCTGAAAAAAGACCTGCACGGCCGCACGCCGCGACAGAACGAGTACCTGATCAACATCCAGAAACACGACATCACCTTCAGCATCGGCCCCGCCGGCACCGGCAAAACCTATCTCGCCGTCGCCTGTGCGGTGGACGCACTGGAACGCGATGCCGTGCAGCGCATCATCCTCGTGCGACCCGCAGTCGAAGCCGGCGAACGCCTCGGCTTTCTGCCGGGCGATATGGCGCAAAAAGTCGATCCTTACCTGCGCCCTTTGTATGACGCACTCTACGACCTGATGGGTTACGACAAGGTCGCCAAA
>JBILYA010000414.1:0-2526 GCA_044378065.1 Burkholderiales bacterium
CAGTTGTCGGAAAACGTCCGTCTGCAGTACCGCTTCCTTGATCTGCGTCGTCCGCAGATGCAGAAAAACATGCGCCTGCGTCACCAGGCGGCGCGCGCCGTCCGCAATTATCTCGACGATAACGGTTTCATCGACATCGAAACCCCGATGCTTTACAAGTCCACTCCCGAGGGCGCACGCGAATTTCTGGTGCCTTCGCGCATGCACGACGGTCAGTTCTATGCGCTGCCGCAGTCGCCTCAGCTGTTCAAACAGTTGCTGATGGTGGCCGGTTACGACCGCTACTACCAGATCGTGAAGTGTTTCCGTGACGAAGACCTGCGCGCCGACCGCCAGCCTGAATTCACCCAGATTGATATCGAAACGTCTTTCCTCGGCGAGCGCGAAATCCAGGACCTGATGGAAGGCCTGATCCGCAAGCTGTTCAAGTCGGTGCTCGATGTCGAGCTCGGCGACTTCCCGCGGCTGACCTACGCCGAAGCGATGTCGAAATACGGTTCGGACAAGCCCGACCTGCGCGTGAAGCTGGAGCTGACCGAATTGAGTGACCTGATGGCGCAGGTTGAATTCAAGGTGTTCAAGCAGGCACTGGCGTTGAAGGACGGCTGCGTCACTGCGCTGCGGGTGCCCGGCGGTGCTGCGCTGTCGCGCAAGGAAATCGACGAATACACCGCCTTTGTTGCCATTTACGGCGCCAAGGGTCTGGCCTATATCAAGGTCAACGATGTGACCAAGCTCAATGAAGAGGGCCTGCAGTCACCGATCGTCAAGTTCCTGCCGCAACCCGTGCTCGAGGAAATCCTCAAGCGCACCAACGCGGCCAATGGCGACCTGATTTTCTTCGGCGCTGATCGCCGCAAGGTGGTTTGCGACGCGCTGGGTGCCTTGCGCGTCAAGGTGGGTCATGAAAAAGGTCATGCCGAAGCCGGCTGGCGTCCTTGCTGGGTCATTGATTTCCCGGCATTCGATTACAACGAAGAAGAGCAGCGCTGGGTAGCCGCTCATCATCCCTTCACCGCACCCAAGGACGATCACGTCGGCCTGCTGCAGACCGACCCTGGCAAGGTGCTGGCCAAGGCCTATGACGTTGCGCTGAACGGCTGGGAAATCGGTGGCGGTTCGGTGCGGATTCATCGTGCCGAAGTGCAGTCGCAGGTGTTCGCGGCACTGGGCATTACGCCGGAAGATGCGCGTGCCAAGTTCGGCTTCCTGCTGGATGCGCTGTCCTATGGTGCTCCGCCGCACGGCGGCATCGCTTTCGGTCTCGACCGTTTGGTCACGCTGATGACCGGTGCTGAATCGATCCGCGAAGTGATCGCTTTCCCGAAAACGCAGCGTGGCCAGGATCTGATGGTGGAAGCGCCGAGCCCGGTTACCGAAAAACAGCTGCGCGAGTTGCATATCCGCCTGCGCGCTGCCAATCCCGCGGCCTGAACGGCGCCGGTTTTTCGCATCCATTGCGGCGTCAGGCATGCGCAAGTCGCTGAAGTCGCTGTTATTGCTGGCGGCGTTGCTCATCGCGTCTCCGGCGCTGGGGCGCGGGGACCCGTCATCGCAGGGTATCCGCCTGCAGGAGTTGCCTGCTGAAGCGCAGCAGACCCTGCAATTGATCCAGCGCGGCGGCCCCTATCCGCACGAGCGCGACGGCATTACTTTCGGCAATTATGAAAAACAGTTGCCCGCAGCGCCGCGCGGCCATTACCGCGAATACACCGTGATAACGCCAGGTATCAATCACCGCGGCGCGCGCCGCATCGTCGTCGGTTGCGAACGGCAGCAGACGCTGACCAGATCGTCCAGCCTGTTGTCGCTGCCGCAATGCCGTGAGGGCGGCAGTTTTTATTACACCGCGGATCATTACCGTTCCTTCCGGCGGATCACCGAATGAAACCCATCCTTCCATCCACGGAACACAACGGGCTGTATCAGGCGCCTGCGGATGTCGCGTCCCTGCGCCGTGCCGTGCGTGATGCCGGCTTGTGCTGGCATGTCGTCGATCTGCAGCGTGCACGGGGCAAGCGCGCGCTGTTCACGGCATTTGCGCGCGAGTTTTCTTTCCCGGCGACGTTTGGCGGCAACTGGGATGCGCTGGCTGATGCGCTGCAGGATCTGTCCTGGCACACAGAACCCGGCCGGATTGTCTTGTTGCGCGGACTGGATGCGTTCACTTCAGCGGCAGCGGATGATCAGGCCATGTTGCAAGAGATACTGGCCGCGACGGCGCTGTACTGGAGTGGCCGCAAACGTTTGTTTATCGTGTTGGCGTCCGAAGATACGGGCTGGCCGGCGTTGCCGCAGTCATGAATTACAAGCATCCGGTTTCCGTGCTGGTGCTGGTGCATACCGCTGATTTGCAGGTGCTGCTACTGGAGCGCGCAGATCGTCCCGGTTTCTGGCAATCAGTGACCGGCAGTCAGGATCCCGGTGAGACGCTCGCCGAAACGGCAAGGCGCGAACTGGCGGAGGAGACCGGCATTCAGGTCGGCCCCGAGGTGTTGGTCGACTGGAAATTGCAGAATCAATATG
>JBILYA010000415.1:0-2521 GCA_044378065.1 Burkholderiales bacterium
CCAAGATCACCGGCCTGAAGTCGCCGAAGATCACCGGACCGGCACGCGTGTTCGACTCTGAAAATGCCTGCATGAAGGCAATCATGGCGAAGAAGATCAAGGCCGGTGACGTCGTTGTCATCCGCTACGAAGGTCCGAAAGGCGGCCCCGGCATGCAGGAAATGCTCGCGCCGACCGGCGCTCTGACCGGCCAGGGCTTGGGCGAATCCGTGGGCCTGATCACCGACGGCCGTTTCTCCGGCGGCACCTGGGGCATGGTCGTGGGCCACGTCGCACCCGAAGCGTTTGAAGGCGGACCGATCGCGCTGGTGAAAGACGGCGACTCGATCACCATCGATGCGGACAAGCTGCTGATCCAGCTCAATGTCCCGGCCAAGGAACTCGCGGCGCGCAGGAAAAAATGGAAACAGCCGAAACCGCGTTACACACGCGGCGTGCTGGCGAAATTCGCGCGCCTGGTCTCGACAGCCAGCAAGGGTGCAGTCACCGACTGAACGTCATGAACACGACCGCCAAAACAGGTGGATCGGCCGGCACAATGCGCATCCTGCTGGCCGAAGACAATGCCGACATTGCTCGCATCGTCTCGTTTTATCTGAAAAACATGCGCATCGCCGAAGTGGTGGTGTGCAGGGACGGCGGCGAAGCCATCGCAGCGATGACCCAGTCGCCGGTGCACCTCGCCGTGCTCGACGCCAGCATGCCGGTGGCGGACGGACTCAGGGTGCTGCGCTGGATGCGCTCGCAGCCGGAACACGTCAACGCGCCGGTGATTTTTCTGACCGCCAACCATGCGCAGACTTTCGCCGATGAATGCATGGCCTCCGGCGCCCAGCTGGTAATGACCAAACCCTTCAACCCGGGGCTGCTGGTGCGCCAGATCCGCAGCCTGCTCGCGCCTGACGCTTAAACCTAAGGCAAGGCTCATAAATTAATAAATATAAACAATAAGTTACAGTGCTATGCCAAAGCTGTTCATCGCCTGCAAGGTCAACGCCGGCATCCAGCCCGGCGTTATCATGGCGTTAGAAACGTGCGGATTGACGGGCAATACTGCGTTGGATGTACGGCGCATGATCTTCTGGCTCCGCACGGCTTCGGCTACAATCGCGCAACTTCACGAATCGCCCTTCAAGGAGTAGTCATGAGATTTGCAATCGTCGCACTGGCCGCCTTCGGCGTGCTCGCTGCAGGCAATGCCGCAGCCAATGAAAAACTCGCACAATCCAGCGGCTGCATGACCTGCCATGCTGTCGATAAAAAAGTCATCGGCCCCAGCTACAAGGAAATCGCCGCGAAATACCGCAGTGACAAAGCGGCCGAAGCCAATCTGGTGAAAAAAGTAAAAGCCGGCGGTTCAGGCGTATGGGGCCCGACCCCGATGCCGCCGAACGCGCACGTCAAGGAAGACGACATCAAAACCCTCGTGCAGTGGATATTGGCCACCAAATAAATATTGGTCGCTGATCCGCACAAGGATCATCAAAAAGCCGGCAGCCGCCGGCTTTTTTTTGCCCGTCAATCGGGCGACGGCAAATTGACTTTGCCATAACCTCCCCCGATAATGGCCAAATTCCTTTCAGTAACAACAAGTTAAATGATATCCACTGGATGCGGGACTATTCCCGTGACCGCCTGAACCCTGGAGACTGACATGCACAAGCACCCGATACGAACCGCTGCCGTGGCACTGACCGCCGCCCTTCTCTTTGCGGCCTGTGGCCAGGACGCACCGCCGTCCGCACCCAAGGCCGAAGCGCCGAAGGCGCCGGAAGTGCTTACCGTCAAAATCGGTTCCGCATCACCCCTGACCGGGCCGCAGGCGCATATCGGCATCGACATCCGCAACGGCGTGCAGCTGGCCATCGAAGATGCCAATGCGGCCAATGTCGAAATCGCCAGCAAAAAAGTGAAATTCGAAATGGTTGCGGAAGACGATGAAGCGAATCCGACCAAGGCAACGACGGTTGCACAAAAACTCGTCGATGCCAAAGTAGCCGCCGTCATCGGCCACTTCAACTCCGGCGCATCAATTCCGGCGTCGAAGATTTATTCCGATGCGGGCATTCCGCAGATCTCGCCGTCATCCACCAATCCGAAGTACACCGAGCAGGGATTCAAGACCACCTTCCGCGTGGTCGCCCATGACGGTCAGCAGGGTCCGACGCTCGCGCGTTTTGCAGCAAAAACGCTGCAGAGCAAATCCGTCGCGGTGATCGACGACAGCACGGCCTACGGCCAGGGTCTCGCCGACAACTTCGAAGCCACCGCAAAATCGCTGGGCATCAAGCTGGTTGCGCGAGAGCACACCACGGACAAGGACACCGACTTCAAGGCGATCCTGACCAAGATCAAAGGCAAAAAACCCGATCTGATCATGTTCGGCGGCATCGACCCGCAGGCGGCGCCGATGATCAAACAGATGAAGGATCTGGGCATTCAGGCCAAATTCATCGGCGGCGATGGCATGCAGACGCCGAACTTCATCAAACTCGCCGGCGACGCCTCTGAAGGTGCGATG
>JBILYA010000078.1:0-8176 GCA_044378065.1 Burkholderiales bacterium
CGCTTGTGGTTTTGCCGGTGGTGGCCAGACGCATTTCGAGTTCCGTCACCTGGCTGCGATAAAACCGCGCTTTCAGCGGCTGCACGTTGACCACAGCAAACAGGCCGTTGCCGTTGTTGCCGGCGCCGGCTTCTCCACCGAACTGCGCGCCGTGGCTGACCACCAGGAAAGTACCTTCCTTGGGCGCGTAAAAGCGGTAGGTCTTCTGCTCGCCCGGTGCGGTCAGGCTGCTCGGATTGCGACCGACATTGCTGGAATCGGAAGCGATTGAACCAAGCAATGACAGGCCCTGCACCTGGAAGCCGGCATGCCGCGAAGCCACCTGATCATCAATGTGCATCGCCGGATGCCGGGCATTGCGCGGATTGGCGACCGGCGACAGCAGATTCAGGAAATTGACCGTCAGGCAGTCGCCCGCGGCGACACGCAACACCAGCGGACGGGGACGCTTGTCCTCACGCAGTTGCACCTGGCCCGGACGCAGAACGCCACCGGCGATCTCGCTGCGGTTGGTCAGCGTATCCACGACATCACGACGGAGCGCAAACATCATGCCGTTGATGTTTTGCGCGCCGATGCGGTTGTACATCAGCGGCTGATCGAGGGCGACGACGTTGGCAGTGATCGTGCGCGCACAGGCAGGCGCCTGCGCCATTGCATTGGGTGATAATCCGGCGACGGCCAAGACTGCGGCCAGAAGACCCTGTGCAACCCGCGCTGAAAGTTTCATCTGATATAAACCGTAATATTTGTCTTAATGAAAAATATGATACTTCGGTTTACCGATTGGGTCAAGCAGGCCCAATTTGGGGCAAATCAGGTGGGGGATTGGGCTTGGATGCGACGGCGCTGCGCGTAATCCGCGAGCACGGCCGGTACATAACGGCGGGTTTCGGTATAGGGGGGAATCCGGCGACCGTGACGGATCACCGCGTTTTCACCGGCGTTATAGGCTGCGAGGGCGAGCCGGGTATCGCCATTGAACAGGGTCAGCAGATAGCGCAGATACTGGGCGGCCCCGCCGAGGTTTTGCGCGGGATCGAAGCGGTCGCGGACGCCGAAGCGGGCAGCAGTTTCCGGCATCAGTTGCCCCAGCCCGACGGCTCCCTTGGGTGAACGCGCCCGGGGATTGAAACCGGACTCCACCCTGACCAGCGCCTGGAGCAGTTCCGGCTCCAGGCCATGCTCGCGGGCAACAGCGGTAATCAGCGGGGCGAAATGCCGGTCGGCGGCGCGTACCGAGCGCGAAGTGGCAACTTCACCCGGCGTTTCGTCGACCGCAGGGGCAGCGACGGACTCCTTCACCAGCAGTACGTAACCCGGGTGTTCCCGACGATCGGAATAGGACACCGCGCCATCGCTGGCGACGTGCATATAGATGTCTGCGCTGGCCGGGCCGGCCAGCACAGCCGCGGACACCAGCACGGCGAATGCGGACCGTCGGCGCAGAATATTCCGGAATGTCGGTGATGGATCCATGCATACATGGTATTCATATTTGATAAATATTGCAATAACGATACCTTTTTCCCTTTATCGGCAAATTCAGGATTTCTTTTTTCCGTAATGTGGAACTTTGGGATCGCAAGGTTTGCCATAAAACTGCAAATATGATAATCTTGAACCATGAATTCTTCATTTTTACTGTTACCCGCCCTTCTGCCGATCCTGCTTCTGGCCGGAACCGTGTCTGCCAGCACGCCACTGGTCGTTGAAAAAGAAGGCACACGCCTGGAGCTGCGCATCACCGGCGACAACGGCCGATTGATGGACGGTGAGGCCGCTACGGTTGAACTGCGCATCTCGGACGTGAGCAGCGGTCAGCCGCTGCGCGGCCTGCGTCCGGCGGCGTGGATCGATAACCGCGGCGTCCTGGCCCATCCGGGTGGACGCGAAGCCAGTTGCCGGGAACGCGTCGGCGCCTATCTGAAAGGCAATGTCGGCAGCCGTCCGCTGATTGACCTCAACGGACACTATCTGCTGGTGCTCAACCGCGACCCGACCATTTCAGTGATCGATCCCATTGTCGGGATTTCCGGCCGCACCAATCTGTTTACCAACATCATCCTGCCGCAGCCCGGCGCGGACTGGACCGAACATCGCCAGCGCCGGCGATTGCTGGTGACCCTGCCGCGGGCCAACCAGGTGGCGCTGATCGACAGCGAGACTTTCAAGATCAACGCACTGCTGAACACCGGGCGCGAGCCGGTACGCGTCGTCAGCCAGCAGTCAGGCCCTCTTGCTTTTACCGGCAACAACGGCGATGCCACGGTGTCGGTACTCGATCTGGCCAGCGGTAAACCGCTGACCACCATCGCGGTCGGCAAGGGCCACCATGAACTGCAACTGGTGGAGTCGGCGAATCGTCTGTTTGTCAGCAATCGCGCCGATCAGACCCTCAGCGTCATCGACACCACCGCGCTGAATGTCCTGCGCACCCTGCCCCTGTCCGGCACGCCTTCAGCCCTCGCCCACTCAGCAGTCGCCGAAGCCGTCTACGTCGCCGCCGGTCGTGAAGGACGTGTCCTGGCGTTCAACGCACGCAGCGGCGAAGCGGGAGTGCAGGCGCATCTCGGCTCCCCGGTTGACGGACTGTATGCCACGCCCGACGGCCGCACACTGCTGGCCCTCGCCACCGACAGCCGGCAATTGTTCGTGCTCGACGCCGCCGATCTGTCGATCCGTCACCGCATCGCACTGCCGGGGGCACCATTCCAGATCGCCTTCACCGGGGAATACGCCCATATCCGCATGTATGACACCGAGCGGGTCACACTGCTGCCGCTGTCGGCGATCAATGCGTCATCTGCGCCCGTTCTTGGCGGATACACGGCAGGTACCGGTGCGCCGCGACGCGAATCAGTGGCCGTCATGGCACCCACTCTCGCCGCCACACCGGACGGCATGGCTGCTGTGGTCGTCAATCCGGCCGATGGCCAGCTGCACTATTACATGGAAGGCATGAATGCGACGGCAGGAAGCTTCCGCAACTACGGGCATCCGCCGCAGGCGGTACGGGTTACTGAACGCGCGCTTGCCGAGCGCGCGCCGGGTACTTATGTCGCGCAACTGCGTCTGCCTGCGGCAGGAACGCTGAGTCTGGCCTTGCGGCTGGAACAGCCGCGGCTGGCGGAATGTTTTGATTTCGAAGTATCCGGCAACGCTTCGCTGGAGCAGCAGAAAGCAAAACTGCAGTCAACGCTGGAGCCGCTGGCCAAACCCATGGCCGGAGAGCAGCCGCAAACCGTGCGCATCCGCATTACCAACGAAAACGGCGAGGTCGCGATCCTCCCCGCCGGCGCGCAGCTGCGTTACTACCGTGCACCAGGCACGGACCGCCGTACGGCAACGCTGCGTTCTGCGGGCGATGGCGTCTACGAGGCTGAGCTGCTGTTCAACCAGCCCGGTGCCTATTACCTGCAGATTGATGCCGCGGCTACGTTGTCGCCCCCTTTCCTCAGCCTGCATATTCGCGGCGATTGAGCGCTGGAGATTACAACCATGAACAGACGCGACATGATCCTTGCGATGCTCGGCACCGGCGCGGCCCTTTGCCGGCCGCTGCCGCTGCGCGCCCATGAAAACCACGCACCGGCACCGGTCGGTGGACTCGGCAAGACGCGGGTCAAACTGGCTGATGTGGAATTAACCGACCAGCAACGCCGGCGCGGGCGTCTCCCGCGCGATTTTGTTGCAGGCCGCATTGTTGTTGCCAATTTTGTGTTCACCACCTGTGGCAGCGTGTGCCCGGTGATCTCGGCAATCTTTGCGCAGTTGCAACAGCAGCTGCCGGCAGATCTGGCGCGCGAGACCGTCATGCTCTCCTTGAGCGTCGATCCGCTGAACGACACGCCCGACCGTCTGGATGCCCAGGCGAAACAATATGGCAGCGGGGCGAACTGGCGCTGGTTGACCGGTCGCGTCGAAGACATGGAAGCGGCGCTGAAAGGTTTCGGCGCCTTTGTATCGCGCCCGGACGACCACCTGCCGATGGCCGTCGTTGGCGATCCCTCTTCCGATACCTGGTACCGCTTCACCGGAACCCCGGGTGTCCAGCAGTTGCTGCGTACGGTTCAGCAACTTCAGCAACAACGTCATGCCACCAGGAAAAAATCATGATCCGTTTTTCATCGCTCCCTTCACTGGCTGCTGCGTTATGGCTCGGACTCACCGGTCTTGTCATGGCGCACGAGGGACCTCATACCCAGCGGGCGCTGCCGGCGGGAGACTTCTCGGCGATCGACAAAAAATCCCGCGATTATTTTTCCGATGCGCCGCTGGTCGATCAGAACGGCCGGGCGGTACGCTTTTACAGCGATGCGCTGAAAGGCCAGACGGTGCTGATCAATGTGATCTACACCGAATGCAAGGACGCCTGCCCGTTGATCACGCGCAGTCTGGTCGACGTGCGCAAGGCGCTGGGCAGCGACGCCCCCGCAACCATCCGATTTGTCTCGATCTCGGTGGATCCGGAAAAGGATACGCCGGCGGCCCTGCGCAAATTCGCCCGCGACAATGAGGCGGAACACCCTTCGTGGATTTTTCTGACGGGTCGCAAAAGCGTTGTCGATGGCGTCACCCGCAAGCTGGGGCAATACGCCAGCGAGCCGGAAATGCATACCTCCCTGCTGATCGCCGGCAATGTCGACCGCGGCCACTGGATCAAAATCCGCCCGGACACCAAACCGGAACTGATCGCTGCGCGCCTTCGCGATCTGGCGAAGCCATGAATTTTGCCGGCGCCGCATCCGTACTGCTGACCGGCCTGATGCTGGCCGCCAGCAGCTGGGCGGCCGGCGCCACAGCGGATGCCCTGCTGCAACAGGGAGAAACGCTGTATCGCAGCGGAACCAGCACGCGGCAAAACCCGGTGATTGCCGTGGTTAGCGGCGGCACGCGTCTGCCCGGCAGCGCGGCCAGTTGTGCCGGTTGTCATGGTCGCGACGGCAGCGGACGCAGCGAAGGCGGTATCGCCGCGCCGGATATCCGCTGGCCCGCACTGACCCAGGCCGGCACCCGTGAGCTCGCCGCAGGCCGCAGCACGAAACCCTATGACGAAGCGACGCTGGTTCGCGCCATCACCCGCGGCATCGACAGTTCGGGCAATGCGCTGGCGGCAACCATGCCGCGTTTTGAACTGTATGGCGAGGACCTCGAAGCGCTCACCACCTATCTGAAACAGCTGCATCTGCAGCGCGATCCCGGCATCACTGATCAACAGCTGGCCATCGGCACCGTGTTGCCGCTGACCGGTGCTGCGGAAAAACAGGGCGTCGCACTGCGTGCGCTGCTGCAGGCGGGCATTGACGCGGTCAATGCCCGGGGCGGATTGCACGGCCGGACGCTGACCCTTGCTGTCGAAAATGCCGAGGGCAGTGATGCGCCGCAAAGGATTGCCGCGCTGGGCCAGCGCACCTTCGCCATTGTCACACCCTATGCACCGCGTCTGCAGGCAGAGCTGCGCGCCGCGGCACGGCAGCAGGTGCCGGTACTGGCGCCGGTGATGGGCCCGGAAGCCCAGGGCCTTGATCCGCTGTTTTCGACACTGCCGACGGCACGTCATGTATTGGGTGCGCTGGCCGGCTACTGGTCGCGACTGCCCGAACAGGAACGCGGCATGCTGACCATCGTGCTCGGCGACAGCAATGCCGGCGCCACAGAAGATTTTTTGCGCGATCTGCTGCCGAAGGCAGGCCGCTACCGGTTTGTCAGTGCAAAGTCATTGCCCGGGCCGGAAGCCGGTTCGACGCAATGGCTGCTGCTGGATACCACGCCCGGACTGCTGCGGCAGCTCGACGGCAAACTGCGCGGCGCGCGTCTGCTCGCCGCCTCGACCAGCATTGCCGGTGTACCCGGTGCGCTGCTGGCTGACGCCGAGCGTATTGTGCTGGCCTCACCCCTGCTGCCGCCGCGCGATGACGCGGCGGTGGAACAAATGCAAACCCGTCTGCGCCAGCTCAACATCGAGCCGCCGCCGGCGCTGGTCACGATACAGGCTCTGCGCGGCCTCGCCCTGCTGGAAGAGGCTCTGCGGCGCAGCGGTCGCGATCTCACACGTGAACGTCTGGTGCAGTCTTTGGAAAACATCAGCCGCATCGACACCCCCGGAGGTCCCTTGTCCTTCGGTGCGCGGCAGCGCGCCGGCGCGCGCGGCGCGACATTGTTTGCGATGGACCCCTCATCCGGCAGGTTGACCCTGCTCGAAGCCTGGGCGAATTCCCTGTGAACCGGCTGCGCACGCTCCTTGCACTCGTGGCCCTCGCCGGCCTGCTGACGGCGACCGCGCTGCACGCGCAGACGGCAGCGTTCAGCATTGACGGGGAGCCCTATCCGCGCCTGCTGTTTGATCTCAAGGTGCAGGCACGAATTGCTGCTGCGGGTCGCAATATCCAGTCCCTGCGTCATCCCGGCACGCTGCGCAACTACCAGCAGGAGGTAATGAACCGGCTGATTGAGGAAAGGCTGCTGGCCGGGGAAGCGCGGCGCAGCGGCATTACGATCAGCGAGTCCGCCCTGCTCGCCGCCATGGCCGCGACGCCGGCAATGCCGGGCATGAGCCCGGAAGCCTTCCGCGAAGAAATCACCATCCGTCTGCTGATCAGCGAATGGGTATTGCAGCGTTCAAAGACGATCCAGGCCAGCGACGCGGCCATCGCGCAAGCCATGGCTTCCGGAACCCGCCCGGCGCTGGCAGAACGCATCCGGGCCCGCCACATCCTGCTGCGCGAGGATGAGCGCAGCGGCGCAGCCGCGACCGGCACCAAGTATCCGCTGGCACAGGAGCTGTTGGCGCGTTTGCGGTCCGGGGCTCATTTTGCCGAACTGGCGCGCCAGTATTCCGACGATGCCTCAGCCCCCAGAGGCGGTGAGCTGGGCTGGTTCGGACGGGGGCAGATGGTGCCCGAATTCGAGCAGGCCGCTTTCGGCGCCCCCTTGGGCCAACCCGTTGGCCCGGTGCGCAGCGTATTCGGCTGGCACCTGATTCTTGTCGAGGAACGGGAAGCCCCGAGACCGGCCAGCGATGCCGAATGGCGTCAACGCCTGCAGTCGCAGCTGAATGCTGAATTACTGGTGGCGGACATTCAAAATGTCATTGAAAATAGACGAAAAAAATCTATTATAATCAATAATTTACTGCAATAATGCAGCTTAACTATCGCATAAGCTCGTCGAAAAATGCCGTCCCCGCTGAATGCTGAATTCGTGGTGATGGAGATTCCCAATTTCATTGGCAATAGATGCAAAATTGTTAAAATAGTGATTATTTAAAACAATTAAGTCGTTAAACAATCCTAATAACTCGTCGGAAAAGTGGGTTTGATGAAATGGAGAAACAATTGAAACACCGAATACTTCTGTTGCTGGTTGCCGCGTTGTCCCTGATTTCCCTGCAATCGCAGGCCGGCCCGCTCGACGAAGCCTTGTTCCGCAAGCATCTCGCCGCCATTGCCGGTGGCCAACTCGATGCCGTGCAGGCGACCTATGCCGCTGATGCACGGCTGGACTGGGTCGGCGGCAATCTGGAAGGCCGCTACAGCGGGGCTGAGGCGATCGGCAAACTGTGGCGGACCTTTCATGAACGACGCCATCCGGTGCAGATCACCGTGGACAGCATTGAGAGCCACGCCAATGACAAGGGTGCAACGGTCATTGCGTCGGTGATCTACAAAAGCACCGACGCCACCACCAAGGTTCGCCAGATCATCACCCTGCGCGAGGGCCGCATCCACACTGAAATCTGGCAGATTGCTCCCGCACTTGCAGTGAAAACGCCGTAATCATGCCGGGCCGGCTTTTGCGCGCGTGCTGCTGCGCTGCATTGATATGGAGCACGGCGACAGCGGCGGCCGTTGTCGAGGTGAATATTGTCGATCAGGGCAACAAGCCGCTGGCTGATGCCGTCGTCGTGATGCAGCCAGTGGCTGCATCACTGGCCGGAAAAAAAGCACAACGGGCCGTCATTGAGCAGATCGACCGGGAGTTCAATCCCTTCGTCAGCGTGGTACAGACCGGCACCACGGTAGCGCTCCCGAACCGTGATCCGCTGCTCCATCACGTATTCTCTTTTTCAAAAGCGAAAACCTTCGAGATCAAACTGTATCGCGGTGAAGCGCCCAGGGATGTGCTGTTCGACGAACCGGGCGTCGTCGCGCTGGGCTGCAATATCCATGACTGG
>JBILYA010000416.1:0-2507 GCA_044378065.1 Burkholderiales bacterium
GCTGCAAGGCCATCAGCCGGTGGCTGCTGCGGTCAAGGCGCTGCGTGCGGTGTATGAACATCTGCACAACGGTGGTGCAGCGGCGGATCTGAAGGACAAGATTGCGTCTAACAAGGAAATGGATGCACTGGTATTTGGCGAGGATTACAAGCAATACATGCGTGATTTCCTGCGCTGAACCGATAATCGTTTGATCCGGGTCAAATCCCGGATGTTTATCATCACGCCCGGCGCAATGCCGGGCGTAAAGCTTTAAAATACCCCCTACAAAATCAATACCAAAACGGTATTGCCGCCGGCAGAGCTGCAAAGTGGCATTAAGCCGGTTTCATTGAGGAGTCATGGATTCATGCATAAAGTTGATAGCACCGGTGTTGGTGAACGCACACCGAAAGACCGTCGTGGCCTGGATGTGCTTCGCGATCCGCTGCTAAATCGCGGCACTGCTTTTACCGAAGCCGATCGTGACGCCTATGGTCTGCGCGGCCTGTTGCCGGCGCATGTGCACACTCAGAAGCAGCAGGCTGAACGTTTTCTGTCGACCTTCCGCAAGCTGACCGATCCGCTGGACAAATTTGTCGCGTTGAATGCGCTGCATGACCGCAATGAGGACCTGTTTTTCAGCATCCTCGTCGATCACATCGATGAAATGCAGCCGATCGTCTATACGCCGATTGTCGGTCTGGCCTGTCAGAAGTTTGGTCAGGTTTTCCAGCGTCCGCGCGGCATGTTCATCAGCATCAAGGACCGCGGCAACATCGCCAATGTTCTGCGCAACTGGCCTTATGAGGCGGGCATCATTGTTGTCACTGACGGCGAGCGGATTCTCGGCCTCGGCGACCTCGGCGCACACGGCATGGGCATCCCCGTGGGCAAGCTGTCACTGTATACCGCCTGTGCCGGCATCCATCCGCGGCTGTGCCTGCCGGTGACGCTGGATGTGGGCTGCAACAACGATGAAGTGCGCAATGATCCGTTTTATGTCGGGTTGCGCCAGAAACGCGTGACCGGCAAGGAATACGACGAGTTTGTTGAAGAGTTCATCACTGCCGCGCAGGAAGTGTTCCCCGGTGTGGTGATCCAATTCGAGGATTTTGCCAACCATAACGCCTTCCGTCTGCTGGAAAAATACCGCGATCGCGTGGCGAGCTTTAACGATGACATCCAGGGCACTGCCGCTGTGGCGCTGGCCGGTATCTTTTCAGCCTTGCGCATTACTGGCGAGAAACTCACTGATCAGCGCATTGTCTTCCTCGGCGCGGGTGAGGCGGCGACGGGCATTGCCGACCTGATTGCTTCGGCGATGATGGCGCAGGGCATGACGTTGGCTGATGCGCGCAAGACTTGCTGGCTGGTGGATTCCAAGGGGCTGGTAGTGAAGAGCCGGACCGATCTGGCGCACCACAAGCTCAATTACGCACATGAACATGCGCCGGTGGGCGATCTGCTGGGCGCGGTCAAGGCTCTGAAGCCGACGGCAATCATCGGCGTGTCAGCCGTAGGCGGTACCTTCACCAAGGAAGTTCTGGAGGAAATGGCCACGCTGAACAAGCGGCCCATCGTGTTTGCGCTGTCCAATCCGACTTCGCAGGCCGAGTGCACCGCGGAAGAGGCTTATCGCCATACCGGCGGTCGTGCGCTGTTTGCCTGCGGCAGTCCCTTTGATCCGGTGACGTTGAACGGCCAGACTTTCGTGCCCCGTCAGGGCAACAACTCGTACATTTTTCCAGGTATCGGTCTGGGCGCGATTGCCAGCAAGACCAAGGTCATCACTGACGAGATGTTCATGAAGTCGGCGCATACGTTGGCGCAACTGGTCACGGAATCGGATCTGGCGCAGGGCAGTCTGTATCCGGCACTGCCGCGCATTCGTGAAGTATCGGCGCAGATTGCTGCGGCAACAGCGGGCGCTGCGTATGAGAGTGGTATTGCAGGTCGCGTGGCGGCTGCCAGCGCTTTGCCCGAGATCGAGAAACAGATGTACGAGCCGCACCAGAAGACATAACCCGCTTTAGTTTTTGATGTGAAAGCACGGCTTTGAAGCCGTGCTTTTTTTTCGTCTACGGATTGATTGCCGGTCTTTCAAGTCAACTGCTCTTAACAAAACTTAACCTTTGTCGTTGGCTTCAGAAATATATTTCAAAACAATAAGTAAAACGAGGGGCTTTTTTCCTCAAGTTTTATCGTTTTCGGCTTGCGTTAAGCAATCGATTTGGCGATCCGATCAATGATCGATATTCGTGGATGATTTTTTCTGAATGTTTGCATTTAAAGTCATCATAATTATTTTGGTTCTTGTTTTTTTGCCTGGAGCGGCACGATCCGCTTCCATCGCAGAGGATCTCAAGAACCTGATCGAGCAGGGAAAGCTATCGGACGCCTACCAACTGGGCCAGGCGCACCCCGATCTGCTTGGTGATCCGGATTTTGATTTCTTTTATGGTCTGGCGGCAGTGGAATCCGGACGGCTTGGGGAGGGTGTCCTGGCATTGGAGCGCTATCTGCTC
>JBILYA010000418.1:0-2500 GCA_044378065.1 Burkholderiales bacterium
CGGCAGCCGGTAACCGAGCGCGGAGTCGCCGTTGATCAGTATCAGCTGATCGTTGGGCAACGGCCACAGCGAACTGGTCCAGCTGTTGTCTTTTTTGTCAGCCCCCAGCGAAAGCACATAACCCGCAGCCGTGCCGCCAGGTGCGCGTTTGGCCTTTTCAGGCGACAGATGGGTCAGTGGATCTTCCCAGGCGGGGAGCAGATTTATATCCGGCAGCTTGAGTGCGGCAGTCAGGGCTTTGGCAAACCGTGCGGCGTCTTCCAGTTTGGCATCCGGCGCAGTGCTTGCGGCACCGATGAGTTCCGGATTCCGCCACAGTTTCTCGCCGTCATTGCGCCACTGGATGCTCAGTGCCCAGCGCGGCAGTGGTTCGCCCGGATACCATTTGCCCTGACCGTAAAACACCAGACCGCCGTCGGCGAATCGTTCTTTCAGCCGCCAGGCAAGTTGTTCCGCCAGCGCCCATTTTTTGTCGGAGAGTGCGGCGGTGTTCCATTCTGCGCCGTCCATGTCATCGATTGACACAAAGGTTGGCTCACCGCCCTGGGTCAGCCGCACATCAGCGGATTGGAGCTCGGCATCAATTTTTTTGCCGAGCGCATCGACAGCACCCCATTGTGCTTCGTCGTAGGGTTTGGTTACCCGCGGATCTTCATGGATCCGGGTGACGGTCATACCGAAATCAAAAGTGGTTTCGCAGGGGTCGACGCCACCGCTGACGGCAGCCGCGCTTGCCGGCGATGGTGTGCAGGCGAGGGGAATATGTCCTTCACCGGCCAGCAGTCCTGACGTCGGATCAAGTCCGATCCATCCGGCGCCTGGAATATAGGCTTCTGCCCATGCATGCAGGTCGGTGAAGTCCCGGTCTGTGCCCGACGGGCCGTCCAGCGCTTTCTGGTCGGCCTTGAGCTGGATCAGGTAACCGGAGACAAAGCGGGCAGCAAGGCCGCAGTGCCGAAGGATCTGCACCAGCAGCCAGCCACTGTCACGGCAGGATCCGCTTCGTTTTTCCAGGGTCTGTTCGCAGGTCTGCACACCCGGTTCCATGCGCACGAGGTAACCAATGGCGTTCTGCAACTGGCGGTTGATCTCGACCAGAAAGTCGATGGTGGCGATATCCGGCGGCAGTGATTTCCGGAAGTTATCGAGCCATTGCATCAGTAACGGCCCGTTTTCGTCAATTGCCAGATAGGGCGTGAGATCCCGGGCCAATGCCGCTTCGTAGGTAAAGGGGAATTTCTCGGCGCGGCTTTCGATGAAAAAGTCGAAAGGGTTGATCACCGTCATGTCGGCAACGAGGTCGACGGTGATTTCGAGTTCCTTCGTTTTTTCCGGAAAAACGAAACGTGCGATGTAATTGCCGAAAACGTCCTGCTGCCAGTTGATGAAGTGTTCGGCCGGACTGACGTTCAACGAGTAGGAGAGGATCGGTGTGCGGCTGTGCGGCGCTGGACGCAGACGTATTTCGTGAGCCGAGAGTCCTACTGGGCGGTCATAAATATAGCGCGTCTTGTGGTGGAGCCCGACGTGGATGCTCACGCTGGCTCCCGCGGTGCAAGTTTGCCGTGATCAGGGCTGGGAAGTGACATTCCAGTCCGGATTGGGGAGTTCACCAAACACCTTGCGCAGGCCAGCGCCCCATTGTTTGTGAATCATATTGAAGTAGGGATCACTTTCTTCGATGTGATGCCTGTAGCTGACCTTGAAACTGTCTCGTTCATAAATCAGCAAATCGATCGGCAGTCCGACCGAGATGTTACTGCGCATCGTTGAGTCGAAAGAGACGAGCAGGCATTTGGTGGCTTCGAGCAGGCTGGTGTCGTTCTTGACGACACGGTCGATCACCGGTTTGCCGTATTTACTCTCGCCGATCTGGAAATAAAGCGTTTCCGGCGTCGATTCAATGAAATTGCCTTCACTGTAGACGTGAAACAGCCGTTGCGGTTCTCCGCGGATCTGTCCTCCGACGATGAATGAGGCGCTGGAGTCGATGTTGCTCTGCTGCAGAAAGGGGGCGTTGCGATTACGAACGTCGCGCAGGGCCTGACCGGCAAGTTCGGCGACGTCGTACATCGATTCAACATTCATGACTGTCTGCGTCTGTGTCTCCCTGCGTACGTGTTCTTCGAGCAGTTTGATGGCGCTTTGGGTGATCGACAGATTGCCAGCTGTCAGCATGACGATGACGCGGTCGCCGTCCTTCGAGAAGATATACATCTTGCGGAAGCTGGCGATATTGTCCACACCGGCGTTGGTCCGGGTGTCTGAAGCGAACACCATGCCGGCGTCCAGTGTTACTGCTACACAATAAGTCATTTCGGGAATCTGCTGAAGTCAGGTCGTCGCGAAGCATAGGCTACCGGCGACAGACTGACAAGATTGCATTTCCTGCCGATTTATTGGTGAGTTCGTCACTCGCTATCCGTGTGCGCGGTTGTTCTGGACATAGGATCGAAATCGGCCGGAACAAGGAAGTGGCTGTTTAACTCGAGGTGCAACA
>JBILYA010000277.1:0-3656 GCA_044378065.1 Burkholderiales bacterium
TCCACCATTCCGGTTTCGGTGTGGCTTCGGTGGCGTCACGCTCGGCATGCATCACTTCTTCGTTCCAGCCGCCGAGCCAGACGCTGGCGTCATTGCCCGGTGCAAAAAACACATGCTGCAGATGCTCCAGTCTTGTCGCTTCCGGCAGATCCATCTGATGGCATTTGTTGATTGAGTCGCGCAGTTCGGGGGCGAGCGGCCAGGTGTGGGTTGCCGCCAGCAACACCACGGCGCGAACCAGCTTCGGATAATCGGCAGCCATCGTGCGTGCGACAAAATTGCCGAAGGCATGGCCGGCAACGACGGTGGGGCCGCCGCCATCATGCTCGATGACCATGGCAATGTCCTTGGCGAAATCATGCAGCGTGATGCCGTGCAGCGAACCCTGGCTGCCGCCGAGTCCGCGCGGCTCCGGGCACAGCGCGCGATAACCGGCTGCCGCAAGGCGCTCGGCGATGACAAAAAAATCAGAGGCGCCGCGACCCAGTGAAGGCATCATCACTACGCGGGGGCCCCGGCCAAAGGCATGGACAACGATTCGTACGGCGTCACGTTCAACAGTAAAAGTGGTCAAGGGCATGGCGGGTGACGGTAAATTTTAGGATACGGAATTCTACCCCGCAGCCTGTCCGGCCTCTTTGATGTTTCCAGCATATGGAGATGCGGAAATGAGGCAGTAATTGGACTTGGGTGGCCAGTCGTTCCGTAGTCTGGACTTGATGCAACATGCATTCAGATGACGGGCTTCTCTCTATAATGCATCGGGTTTGAAATACCACTGACAGGAGGAGTCATGGTTCAACAGAACAACCGGTTACGGGGGCAGATCTTGCGTTTGCTGAGGCATGCCGTCGTGCTTCCGGGCATGGTCGCCTGTTCGGTGTACGCACAGGAATGGAAACCGGAACGTAACGTCGAAATCGTTGTTTCTTCGGGTGCGGGCGGTGCCGCTGACCGTTCAGCGCGGGTGATCCAGAAATACCTGCAGTCGGTGCCGGGCATGCCCAGCGTCTCCGTCAACAACAAGCCGGGCGGCGGCGGCACGCTGGCCTGGAGTTCGCTGAACCTGCATCCGGGCGATGCGCATTACATTTCAACGCTGAATACCGCGCTGGTGACCAACCAGATCATGGGATTGAGCACGCTGCGTTATCAGGACATCACGCCGCTGAACATCGTCATGCATGAATATGTGGCGGTGTGGGTGCGCACGGCTTCAGGCGTCCAGAACGGCAAGGACCTGGTGGCGAAGCTGAAAGCTGATCCGGGATCGGTCAGCTTCGGCATTTCGCCGGCGCGAGGTAACCAGAACCACATCGTGCTCGGCATGATTGCCCGTGCCGCTGGTATTGATCCGAAGGCGCTGAAGATCGTGGTCTATTCATCCGGTGGCGCTGGCACGACGGCAACGCTGGGTGGTCATGTCGAGGTCTGGGCCGGCACCGTGGGTAATGCACTGCCGCTGCTGCAGGAAGGCCGTATCCGTGTACTGGGCATCAGTTCGCCGCAGCGCCAGCCGGGCGCATTTGCCGCGGTGCCGACGCTCAAGGAGCAGGGCGTTGATGCGGTTTATTCAGCCTGGCGCGGTTTTCTGGCGCCCAAGGGGCTGACCGCGGCGCAGACCGGATACTGGGATCGCGTGTTTTCGCGCATGGTCGACGATCCGGACTGGAAGGAAGAGCTGGAGAAAAATGCCTGGGGCCGCGATTTTAAGGGGGCGGCGGAAACCCGCAAGTTCCTCGAGGCCGAGCACGTCCTGCTCGAAAAAATGATGGTCGATCTCGGTATCGTCAATAAACGTTAAAAACGATCTGTTAACAACACTTCACCGGACGGAGCGCAGGATGACCGCACAAGCCGTAAAAATGTCGCAGCCCCAGGACTGGAAGCTGATTGTCGAGAAGGATGTTCCGATCAAGCTGCGCGATGGCGCGATCATCTACTGTGATGTGCTGCGGCCAGACTGCAAGGAGAAGGTGCCGGCGCTGATGAACATCGGCCCCTACCAGAAGGACAAATTGTGGCGGCCGCCGGCGGATCTGGAAGAGGAAGCGAATCCCTATCTGAACTGGGAAACCGCGAATCCGATGTGGTGGTGCCCGCGCGGTTATGCGCTGATCCGCGTCGATTCCCGCGGTTCGGGCAAGTCGCCCGGCCAGTCCGATCCCAATTCCTATCAGGAAGGCGTTGATTTTTACGACGCCATCGAGTGGGCGGCGAAGTTGCCCTGGTGTTCGGGCAATATCGGAACGCTGGGCGTGTCCTATCACGCCAACTGCCAGTGGCGTGCCGCCAATCTGCAACCGCCGTCGCTGAAGGCGATCCTGCCTTGGGAAGGTCGCGCCGATCTTTACCGCGACCAGGCCTATCACGGCGGTATTTTCGCGATGGGTTTCATCTCCAGCTGGCACAACACGCAAACCGCGCACCATCTGCTTGGCCGTCCGCGCGAATACAACCCCAATGCCTTCCGCAACGACCTGCTGTGGAACTGGATGAGCAATAACCTCGACTCCGACTACTGGCGCATCCGCAGTGCGCAGTGGGAAAAGATCACGGTGCCGGTATTCAGTGCCGGCAACTGGGGCGGCTTCTCGCTGCACCTGCGCGGCAATATTGAGGGTTTCGTCAATGCCGCTTCCAAGCACAAGAAGCTGCGTGTGCACACGGGCTCGCACTTTCATCCCTTCCATTCCGAAGAAGGACGTATCGACCAGCTTCGCTGGTTCGATTACTGGCTGAAGGGGATCGACAGCGGCATCATGGATGAGCCGCCGGTGAAAATCGAAATCCGTACCGGCGGCAGCACCAAGCCCTATGAGTTCCGCTTTGAAAACGAATGGCCGCTGAAACGTACGCAGTGGACCAAGATGCATCTCAACATCGAGCGCGCGCAGGGCACTGATATCGACAGTGTCGAAGGTTCGCTGTCGACGCAGGCGCCGGCGAAGGAATCCAGGCTCAGTTACTCCGCGAGCGGCGTGACCAAGGCCGGTGTGGCGTCTTCTTCGACCGCGCTGATGCTGGCGGCGCAGAACAAGATGGGCGTGGCTTTCGAAACGCCGCCGCTGAAGGAGGACACCGAGGTCACCGGTCCTTTGATGCTCAATCTCTGGGTGTCGAGCTCGACCGAGGACATGGACATCATGGTGACGCTGCGTAACATTGATGCCGATGGCAAGGATGTCTGCGAAGTCGGTCAGCAGGGGCAGTCGGTGCCGGCGGTGACCAAGGGCTGGCTGCGCGCTTCGCACCGCAAGCTCGATCCTGAGCGTTCGCTGCCGTACCGGCCTTTCCATGCGCACAACGAGCGGCAGTGGCTGTCGCCCGGCGAGATCGTCGAGTGTCAGATCGAAATCTGGCCGACCTGCATGGTATTCAAGAAGGGCCACAAGATCCGTATCGACATTCAGTCGCGTGACGGCGCCGGCAGCCAGATGTACGGTCACTATCACGCCGATTACAACCTGGGTGCGGAAAACACCATTTATTCGGGCGGCGACAAACCGTCGTATCTGCTGCTGCCGGTCATTCCGGCGAAGTAGCAGCGGCAATAACCTTTACCTTTTTATTCATTGCAATCACGGAGTCTGCAGGGCATGGCCAACACCACCATCAATGGCATCAAGATCAATTACGAAATCGTCGGCAAGGGC
>JBILYA010000134.1:0-6189 GCA_044378065.1 Burkholderiales bacterium
GATGTTCGCGCCGGGCGGCTTCGGCTCGACCATCGCGCGCTGGACTGCGGCCGGCGGCAAGCGCGAATGGAAGGAGATGGACGGTCTGGCCACGCTGGGCAAGCATTTCAAGGCGATAGCCTATGACCGTCGCGAAGCAGGATTTTCCGGCGGGCGCATTGAGCCGCTGACCTGGGATCATTACGTGCTGGAAGCGAAGGCGATGCTGGAATTCGCCGGTGAGAAAAAAGCACTGATTCTCGGCAGCTGCATGGGCGCGGCGCTGGCCACCGCTTTTGCGGAACGTCATCCGGAAATGTGCCTCGGGCTCTGCCTGCACTGGCCGGTGGGCGGTTACCGCTGGCTGCTGAAAGGGCAAACCTATTTCCAGCGCCATATGGATTTCGTGCGTGCCAACGGCTTTGCCGCGGTGGTCAAACGCGCGCCGGAGAAACGCAGTTTCTGGGAGGATGCCGAGATCGGTCCCTGGGGACCGCCCACGGTGCATGACGCGGAATTCGCGGCGGCCTACGTCAAGCAGGACATGGACCGTTATTTCAAGGTCTGCGAGCAGACGCGGGATGCGCTGTTCAATGACACCCAGTTTTCCGGTGCCGGTCCCGCTGCGCTGATGAAAATGGATATTCCGACGCTCATTCTTTCCGGCAATGATTCTTCGCACGCGCATTCCGCGTCCTGGGCGACCAAGGAGCTGATGCCCGACGCCGAGTTGTGGGATGTGCTGCCGCCGCAGCAGAACGGTCAGAATACGCTGGAACAGATTCTCAAATTCAAGTCCAGGCTCGGGCTGTAACCAGAACCCTATACGGAGTTAAAAATATGATCATGAAAAAAACCGCGATCGCCGTCTCCCTGCTGTTGGCGAGTGGCAGCGTATTCGCAGCACAGGCCAAGAGCGGCGGTGATTTCCCGAATCGTCCGATCCGCATCGTCGTCGGCTTCACGCCCGGCGGCCAGCCGGATATTTTTTCGCGGCTGATCGGCGGCAAGCTGGGCGAGGCACTTGGCCAGCCGGTGGTTGTGGATAACCGGCCCGGTGCCGGCGGCGCCATTGGTACCAAGATCGTCGCCGACTCCACTCCCGACGGCCATACGCTGCTCGGCGTTTCGTCATCGCACGTCATTGCGCCGGCGGTGCGAAAGCTCAACTATGACCCGGTCAAGGATTTCGCCGGCATCACGCAGATGTACAGCTCGGCCTATCTGCTGGTGGTGCCGCCAAGCCTCGGCGTTAAAACCGCCAGGGATCTGATCGCGATGGCGAAGGCCAAACCCGGTGCATTGAATTTCGGTTCCGCCGGCACCGGCAGCGGCACCCATTTCGCCGGTGAAGTGTTCAAGGACGCGGCGAAAATCGATGTCGTTCACGTGCCGTACAAGGGCATCCCCGAAGCGATGAACGACACCATGACCAATCGCGTGCAGTTTTTCATGGCGCCGGTGGCCTCACTGGCCAGCCTGGTGCGCGACGGGCGACTGGTCAGCCTGGGTGTGACTTCGCTGAAGCGTTCGACGGTCTATGCGGATATCCCGACGCTGGCGGAATCAGGACTGCCGGGTTTCGAGTTCGAATCCTGGGGCGGTATGGTGGCGCCGGCGAAAACGCCGCGCCCGATCATTACGCGGCTCAATCGCGAAATCGCCACAGCGCTCGCTGCGCCGGATACCCAGCAACGCATGCGTGCATTGGGTGCCGAGCCGGTGTCGACCACCCCCGAAGCCTATGACCGCCGCATCGCTACTGAAATCGCCAACATCGGCGCCATCGCGCGTCGCGCAGGCATCACCCCGCAATAAGCAGGAACATCAATGTCCAATGCATTGTTTCTCGACGAGGCCTGTGTCCGGCAGCTCGTCACGATGGAAGATGCCCTCGCGGCGGTAGAGGAGGTTTTCGGCGCACAGGGGCGCGGCGGCGTATTCAACGTGCCGCGCGTGCGCGCGCCGGTGAAGGGCGGCACGCTGCGCATCACCGCAGCGGTGCTGTCCTACCGCGGCTATTACGGCGTCAAGGTTTCGAGTACGGCAGTGTTTCACAGCAATGCCGGGCGTATGTTCTGCCTGTATCGCGAAGAGAGCGGTGAGCTGTGCGCGGTGGTGCAGGTGTTTGCGATGGGCGCCTTGCGCACCGGTGCGGCCAGCGGTATCGCCACCAAATATCTCGCCAATCCCGATGCTGCTGTACTCGGTGTTCTGGGATCGGGCCGTCAGGCGCGCACTCAGGTCGATGCTGTCTGTGCGGTACGGCCGATCCGCGAAATCCGTGTCTGGAGTCCACGGGAGGCGAGTCGCGAAGCTTTTTGCGCCGATGTAAAAAATGTAAATAAAATCAATGCAATACCGGTGGATTCGCAGGAGGCGGCGGTGCGCGGTGCGGATGTGCTGATCACTGCGACGACCTCAACATCACCGGTAGTGCAAGGCGCCTGGCTGAAACCCGGCGTGCATATCAATGCCATCGGCGCCAATTTCGAGCATCGTCGCGAACTCGACAGCGCAACTGTTGCGGCAACGAAATTCATTGCCACCGATGACACTGAGCAGGTGCGTTATGAATCAACCGACCTGGCAGTGCCGGTCAGCGAAGGCCTGCTGTCCTGGGATCAGGTGCACAGCCTCGGGGATGTAGTGGCCGGCAAGATCAAAGGCCGTAACGCGCACGATGATGTCACGCTGTTCAAATCGCTGGGCGTGGCGATTGAGGATGTTGCACTGGCGGCGCGTGCCTACGAAAAGGCTCTGAAGCTCGGGGTTGGTATGACGCTGCCCGATCTGACCCGATAAGGCGAACAGTCATGGCGCGCATTTCTCCAGTAGAGCCCGATAACGAACCGGCAGAATTGAAGCCGGTGTTCGACCAATTACGTGCAACGCGCGGTCGCGTGCCCGGCATGTACCGCACGCTGGCGCATCAGCCGGCAGTGCTGACGGCGCACCGTGCTTATTTTCATGCTGCACTCGACGCCGGCGTATTGCCGCGGCCGTTCAAGGAAAAAATCGCCTGGCGTGTCGCCATGCTGCGCGGCTCC
Source organism: Burkholderiales bacterium (assembly GCA_044378065.1). Lineage (GTDB taxonomy): Bacteria > Pseudomonadota > Gammaproteobacteria > Burkholderiales > SG8-41. The sequence continues at coordinate 3,030 of JBILYA010000134.1, forward strand.
GATTATTCGGGTGCATCACATCGCAGCTATGCGTTGAAGCACGGCGTCACCGAAGCGGAACTCGCCATCATCAACAGCGGGGATTACGCCAAACTGCCGCCGCGCGAAACGGCCGCACTGACCTTTGCCGAGGCGATGGTCAAAGGGCAGGGCAAGGTCAGTGATGCTGTCTTTGGCACGCTGCAGCAGCACTTCAATGCCGCTGAAATCGTCGAAATCGCCACGCTGGTCGGCATCATGGAACTGGCCTCATCGCTGGGTAAGGTTTTTGAGTTGAAAGCGGACTGAGGTTAAGCATCCGGGCGCGGGTCCGATATTCACGGTGATGTGCCCGGATGGTTTTCCCTGCATTCCTTCGCTTTGATCAAGCTCACCGGAGTTTGGCAGTTCGATCTGATGCCTGAGTTATTGCTCCGATGTCATTCGGCCTTGATATTTGCCTCGCGGATCACCTTGCCCCAGCGGTCATTTTCCGCGCGGAGGAATTCGCCGGTCTGCTCCGGCGTGCCGGTGGCGACGTCACCGCCCATCCCGGCAAATTTTTCACGCATATCCGGCGCGGACATGGCTTTCACCGATTCGGCATTCAGGCGGTCTATGATGGCGCGCGGTGTGCCGGCCGGCGCCATGATGGTGTACCAGTTGATGGCGACCAGCCCCGGCAACCCTGCTTCTTTCGAAGTCTGAACGTCAGGAATCGAACTGTTGCGCTTGTTATCGAGGATGGCCAGCGCCCGCATGCGGCCGGATTCCACAAAAGGTACGGCGCTGGAAATCACCACGATCACCATGTCGACATCCCCGCTCAGCGCACCGGCGATGCCCAGTGTCGCGCTCTTGTAGGGTACGTGAGTGAACTTGATCTTGGAAAACGACTGCATCAGTTCCGCGGCCAGATGGTTGGCCGAACCGAAGCCGCCGGAGCCGTAGGCGATCTTTCCCGGTTTGCTGCGGGCGATGGCGATCAGCTCACGCATGTTTTTCGCCGGCACCGAGGGGTGCACGATCACCACATTGGGAATGGTTGCCAGCAGCGCGACCGGCGCGAAATCGCGGATCGGGTCGAAGCCGGATTTGGGATTGAGATGCGGGTTGGTCAGCAGCGGCACCGCACCGATCAGCAGCGTATAGCCGTCTGCCGGCGATTTTGCTGCGGCGACGTAACCGATATTGCCGGTAGCGCCGAGCCGGGGTTCAGGCACAACCTGCTGTCCCAGCGCCGGGGACAGCTTGCCGGCCACCAGACGGCCGACGGTTTCCGTGCCGCCGGCAAAGGGCAGGATCATGCGGATCGGCTTGCTTGGGTAGCTCTGCGCCATTGCGTTGGCCGAAAAAAGCATTGCGAAGACGGGCAGCAGGATTCGGCGTGATACAAAAAACATGATCTGAATCTCCTTCGATTAAACGGCTTGAGGTGCGGTTTTACTGTTACCGCTGCTGTTCTTGTTCCTGCTCGTGATCGCTTTCGACCAGAGCCCAGACGCGTTTGAACGGTCCGCGGCTTTTCAGCAGCTCGCCACCGGCGTCGGCCGCCAGTTTTTCATCGATCCAGATCGGCTTGCCCATGCTCGCCGAGGCGTGCGCGCGACGCGCATTTTCCTCGAACAGGAATGTGCCGCCGACGCATTCCTCGACATCCGCGCCGGTGATGGCGGCGCCGTGGGCTCGCAGCAATACGGCGCGGTGGCTGCCCAGTGCTTTTGCCAGTGCAATGCCGCGGTCTGGATTGCTGACCAGGCGAGGGTCTTCATAAATCGGGATGCCGTCATGAAACAGCGTGCCCATCAGGTGGATGGCCCGCAACTGGTGTTCGCTGGTGCTGAACGCTGTCGAGTGCAGTCCGTGGAAATGGAAAATACTGCCGATGTCCGGTCGCGCACGCAGGATTTCGAGGTGGATCGGATATTCGCCGGGGATCGCGCCTTTGCCGGAAACGATGCGGCCCTTCATGTCGACAATCAGGAAATCCTCGGGATTGGCGCGCGGGCCCAGCGAATGGCGCGCCAGCAGGAACAGCTCGGGATCGTCAGGCAGGCGGGCGCTGATGTGACCGAAGCCTTCAATGAATCCGCGTTTGTAGAGAAAGTGCCAGGACTTGAGCAGCTTGGTCATCAGTGCGTCTGGGACGTGCATGGAATCTCCGGATAAAGAGGCTTGAATATTTTAAAGAATCTGTTCGCCGAACTTTTTCAGCGCGGCGGGTGACAGCGTCAATCCGAGGCCCGGCTGCTCTTTCAGGTGCAGCATGCCATTGGCGATTGTCGGCGGATCAAGGAACAGTTCCGCCTGCAGCGGATCGCGTTCCGGATCGGTGAAGGATTCGACAATACAGCCCGCGGGACTGCCGGCGACGATGTGGGCATGAATGAAGCAGTCGTGGTGCGGGGCGACCTGCACCTGGTTCAGTTCGCACAGCGCCGCGAGTTTGCGGCCGGTAGTGAAGCCGCCCATCATCGTGCAGTCGAACTGCAGGATCCGGATTGCGCCGTCTTCAACGAGGTCACGGCAGCCGAAGGCGGTGAGTTCACTTTCGCCGGCCGACAGCGGGATATTGGTCTGCTGCGCGAGTTTGATCAGTTCTCGGTGATCATCGGCCCAGCGCACCGGCTCTTCCAGCCAGCGCGGATTGAGCGGCAGCATTTCGCGTGCTGCGGTGATCGCGGTAGGCAGGTCCCAGGCGCGGTTGACGTCGACCATCATGTCCTTGTCGGGGCCGATGATGTCGCGGATCAGCTCCAGCCGTTTCATGTCTTCCTTCAGCGAGACGCCGCCGACCTTGGCCTTGAAGCCCTGGTGACCCTGGGCCTTGAGCATCTGCATTTCATCCTTGAGTTCCGCCATGTCCTTGCCGTCACGGTAATAGGCGCAGGTTACATAGCAGGGAATGACATTGCGGAAGCCGCCGAACAACCGGTACAGCGGCAGCTTTGCGGCTTTGCCGACGACGTCCCATGCCGCGATGTCAATGGCGGCGGCGATGCGCACGATGGCTTCGCGGGTCCAGCCTTTTTCTGAGGCCACTTTTTGAGCGGTCAGCCAGAAAATTCTGTCATGCAGTTTTTCCGGTGCCAGCGGGTCTTCGCCGATGATGTAGTCGGCGATGCCGGTCTTGAAGGCCTTGATCGCCGCTTCGATGGGCGTGTAGCTGGTGGCGATGCCG
>JBILYA010000048.1:0-9788 GCA_044378065.1 Burkholderiales bacterium
TCCCAGATGCAACTTTCCTAGGCTGTTGGCGAACCAACTCCGCAATTCAAAATAAAAAGATTTTCATCATGTCTGCAATGACCGCCGTTGAAAAAGTGCTGGCCGCAAAAAGTGGCCGCAACTCCGTCAAACCCGGAGATGTCGTTTCCCCCGATCCCGACTACATCATGATCCACGACGGTGTGGTGATGGCAGCAAAACGCGAACTCGACGCCCTCGGCATCACCCGGCTGGCAACGCCGGATAAAGTCATGATGGTCACCGACCATGACGTTATCTACGGCAGCGCCCGCGCGGCCGAACGCGGCGCCTTCAACCGCAAGGCGGCAGCACAATGGGGCGTGAAGAATTTCTTCGACGTCGGCCGCGGCGGCCACGGTCATATTTTCCCGATGGAGTCTGGCCTGCTGCTGCCCGGCATGTTCTATTTCGACAATGACCGCCATGCCACCAATGCCGGCGCCATCGGCGCCTTTGGTTTCCGCATGGGCACCGAGATTTCACGTGTGCTCGCCACCGGCACCAACTGGGTAATGGTCCCGAAAACCGTGCGCCTCACCCTCAAAGGCCTGCTGCAGAGCGGCGTGCATGCCCGCGACGTCGGTTTTCATTTTGCGGCAATGCTCAAGCAGGAAAAGCTATCCGCCGACCTTGATTACCGGGTGCTGGAGTACGCCGGTGACCTTGACCAGTTCGATCTCGCTTCACGCGCAGCGCTGTGTTCCACACCGACCGAGATCCGCGCCTATGGCGTGTTCGTGCCGCCGTCACCGGCGATCATTGAGCATGCCAAGGCACGCGGACAGCGGCCGTTCACGCCGGTGTATTCCGACGCCGATGCGGCTTATGACGCCGATCTGACGCTGGACATTTCAAGACTCGAACCGCAGGTATCGCTGCCTGGCAGCGTCGAAAACGCAGTGGATGTCTCGAAAGTCGAAGGCACCGTCATTGATCACGCCTTCATCGGCTCCTGCGGCTCCGGCATGTGGGAAGACCTGGTAACAGCGGCTTCCATTCTCAAAGGCCGCCGGCTCGCGCCAAATGTCCGGTTGTTTGTCGCCCCGGGCTCTGAAACGACCAACCGCCGGCTGGCCAGTGAAGGCCTGCTCGGCATTTTCATTGAAGCCGGCGCAGTCATGCTGCCGCCGGGTTGCGGTCCCTGCAATGACGCCGTGATCGGCCCGGTGCATTCGGGTGAGGTTTCGATGTCGACGGCAACCAATAACAATGCCGGGCGTTTCGGCGCCAAAGACGCGCAGTTGTATCTGGGCAGCCCGGCCACGGTCGCCGCCTCCGCAGTCGCCGGCAAAATCACTGATGCACGCAAGTTGAACTGAGAAAGCACGGTCATGAGCGAATTCGAATGGGTTTTGAAAGGCCGCTGCTACAAACTGGGGCATGACGTCTGGCATGCCGGCGGCGTGGTGCCGAGTTGGATCATTACCGGGAGACATTTCGATCCCAAGGACATCATCCCGCATCTGTTTGAGGAAACCGACCCCGGCTTCCATACCCGCTGCAAACCCGGCGACATCATCGTCACCGGAAAAAACTTCGGCATGGGCCCGAAAATGAACGGCTATATCGCAATGCAGGCGCTGGGACTGGGGCTGGTCTGTGAATCGATGCCCTTCCTCGCCTACCGTGCGGCCATCGGCTGCGGCGTGCGCGTGATGACCGACTGCGTCAACGCCACCGACCTGTGCGACACCGGCGATGAAATCGAAGTCAATTTCCGCGACGGCTTTTTCATTAATCACACACGCGACATCCGCCGTGAATACCCGCCGATCCCCGATGCGCTGATGGAAATCGTCGAACTCGGCGGCAATGCCGGCTGGCTGCAGCAGTGGCAGGCCAAACGCGCCACCGCCGGATCGTGACGCAACACTTCAACGCGCTGGGCCAGCCGGTCGGATTTCCGCTGCCGGACTGGACAGCGCCGCTGCGGCCGCCGCGCACCACACTGACCGGACGTTATTGCCGGGTTGAACCGCTGGATGCGCAACGTCATCCCGCCGAACTGCACGCCGCAAACCGGCTTGATCCGAGCGGACGGGCGTTCACCTATCTTGCAGCCGGACCTTTTGACAGCCTCGACAGCTACCTGAAGTGGATCAACACCAGCTGTCTCAGCCCTGATCCGTTGTTCCACGCCATCATCGACGGCGACAGCGGCAAGGCCGTGGGTGTCGCCGCTTATATGCGCATTGATCCGGCCAACGGCGTGATCGAAGTCGGTCACCTCAATTTTTCAACGCTGCTGCAGCAGACCCGCGCCGCGACCGAAGCGATGCATCTGATGATGAAAAACGCCTTCGCGCTCGGCTACCGGCGTTACGAATGGAAATGCGACTCGCTGAACGCGCCGTCGCAGGCGGCGGCACGACGACTGGGCTTTTCCTACGAAGGCCGTTTCATCCAGGCGATCACCTACAAGGGACGCAACCGCGACACCGACTGGTTCTCGATCACCGATCGCGAATGGCCGGCACTCCGCGCAGCCCATGAACAGTGGCTCGCGCCGGAGAATTTTGATGGTGAAGGCCGGCAGCACCTCAGCCTGTCGGCACTGACCGCACCGCTGCTGCGCTCCCCAAATAAACCGTAACTATTTGTTTTTATAGTATTTTTTTTGACGCGCCCGGCTAAGCGCTTCATTGACGATACGCCGCAGCGCATCACCCCAGGCAACACCGGCAAAACACTGGTTGTTGCCCATCGCATGCGGATGCAGATCCGGATTGGCATTGGCTTCAAGAAACACCAGCCGTCCATCCGGCGTCAACCGGTAATCGATACGCCCGTAATCGCGCTGCTCCAGCGCATGGAAAATTGCACTGCTGGCGGCTTCAATATCCCGCCGAAGATTGCCGGAGATTTTCGCGACACGCCAGCGGATGCGCCAGCGGCTGCGGTAGGAGCCGTCATTTTTCAGTTTGTACGAGGCAAAGGTCGGTGCACCGGGACCGCGACGGCCGATAAACAGTTCAACCGCCGGCATCACATCCGGTTTATTGCCAAGCAGCGCCACATACAGGTCGCGGCCTTCGATGAATTCCTCGCAGATCAGCGGCGCATGCACGCGCTTGCGCAACATGCGTACGCGCTGCAGCAGTTCGCGCTCGTTCTTCACCAGTGAATTGACGCGCACTTCGTCGGAACCGTCTCCGAACTGCGGCTTGATGATCAGCGGGTAAGGTACACGCGGATTGCGGATCGGACCTTGCGGCGGAATCACGAAGTAACGCGGCACCGCCACGCCAAGGTCGGCAGCGATGTGCTTCGACAGTGCCTTGTCGCGCGCCAGCCGCAGGCCACCGGGACCGCTGCCGGTATAGGGAATCTTCAGCAGATCGAGCAGGCCGGCAATGGACGCATCCAGGCTGCGGTCACCATCGACGCATTCGGTCAGATTGAACACCAGCCGCGGCTTCAGCGCCCGCAACTCGGCAATCGTAGCTTCGACACCGGCGACAAAAGGCAGCGCCGTGACCTCCAGTCCCTGACGACGCAGTTCCGCCAACAGATAGGCCTCGACGCTGCTACGGTCGGGAACATAAAGACCGTTTTTGCGGCGGTCCACCGCCTCCGCATCCACCAGCAGCGCAATATCACAGCGCGGCGGCCGTGCGGCTCCGGCTCGTTTTTGTTGTTGGGCCATGCCCAATTTTAACCCCAGCGCCGGCACGTTGCGCCCGCCCCCTGTCGCTGCTATCGTGCCCCCATGCGCGGAGACCACTCCGCCTTTCGCAGTATCCACCGGAGGATAAACAATGAAACTCGCAACCATCGCGTCGGCGATCCTGGCGACGTCGCTGCTGTATTCCGGCAGCGCAGCCGCACAGGCCTGCCCCGAAAAAAACGTCAACTACTGGCAGGCTTTCCCCGCCGGCGGCGAATCCGACATCTCGGCGCGCCACCAGCAACTGGTGCTGAAAAAGCGCTGCCCCACCATTGAAACTGTCGTGCAGTACAAACCCGGCGCCGGCGGCGGCCTGATGTGGGCGCAGATCAACAACATGCCCGCCGACGGCTTCAACGTCATCGGCATCAACCTGCCGCATATCGTGCTGCAGCCCTTTGAAGGCCAGGTCCAGTACAAGACCGACGACATCCTGCCGGTCTACTGGTTCCATTACACGCCCGACGCACTGGTCGTGCCTGCAGACAGCCCTATCAAATCCTTCCAGGACCTGGTCAAGGCTGCGAAAGCACAACCCGGCAAGCTGACACTCGCCGGCTCCGGCACAAACTCGGCCAACCACGCCGCCCATGAAAAACTTAATCTGGTCGCAGGCGTGCAAACCACCTACGTCCCGTTCAAAGGTACCGGCGACATGACTACCGCCGTGCTCGGCTCGCACGTCACCGGCGCAATGTCGTACTCGGCTTTTGCCATCAATAACAAGGGCAAGGTGCGTGCGCTGGCAGTGGCAATGGACAAGCGCCACCCGCTGCTGCCTGATGTGCCGACCTTTAAGGAACTGGGCTTTGACTGGATTGACGGCGCCTACCGCGGCATCGGCATGCCGAAATCGACCACGCCGGAGGCGCGCAAACGCATGTCGGACCTGTGGGCTGCGCTCAACAATGATCCGGAGATGAAGGAACTCGCCGCCAAAAGCGGATTCGAACTGGTCAATGTCGGCGTCGACAAGATGGAGCCCTTCATGAAAGACCGCATCCGCGCCTATACCGAAGTGGCCAAACGCATGGGTCTGACCAAATAAGCAATACACCTCTCAATAAAAAACGGGGCCTGCGGGCCCCGTTTTATATGGACTCAACCGGTTTTTATATTTTCTGACCTGCGCGGAACAAACCACGCGGCGCACGATGCAGCGGTTCACAACCGTCGCGCGTGATTCGCATCAATTCGCCAACCTGCACGCCGGATCTTTTCGATTCATCGGCTTCAGTGGTTACCGGATTGGGCTGCACCACCACGGTCATATTTTCTTCCAGCGTCATCTGCGGCAACGCACGTCCGGCCATGCGGCTCTTGGTACCGATGATCGGCTGGAAATAACCGCCACCGAAACCGTGCACCAGGTCATCACACACTGTGTAACCCTTCTGCTCGATCAGTGCGGTGGCGTCCATGATTTCCTGCATGGTCGTGCCATGACGCAATACCTTGGTCACCGCATCGAAGGTGGCCTCTGCGGTCGCATGCAGATCCGCATAACGCGGCGTCGGATCGGCATCGACAGTGAAAGTGCGCAGGATCTGCCCCGGGTAATCCCACCAGAACGCCGACAGCTCACAGAAAATGACATCGCCTGCCTGCACCTTGCGCGGCGAGGGATATTGCGGCGGCACATAGATATGCGGCTGCGCCATCGACGTCACGCCGACGTAATGGATCATCGTCGTGCCGCCATGTTTGACATAAGCGCTCTCCACCAGCGCACCGAGTTCACGTTCATCCATGCCCACACGCGTGCCGGCAATCAACGCACGCAGTCCGGCGTCAGACAAAGCCGCACCGATTCTCAGCCAGTCGATCTCCTCTTCGGATTTGCGCATGCGCAACTGGGTGTAGTCGGCATCCAGGAGTTTCACTTCGAAAGCCGCTTCAAGCTGACGGCACTTGGACACCACCAGCGGACCGATCAAACCGATACGTTTCGCACCGCGCCGTTTAAGCTCCTCAATGGTCAGCGCGATGCCCTGATGCTGTCCCCAGCGCACATCGACATCACGGGCAATCTTGCGGCCCAGCGGAAAGTGATTGAACCATTCCATGTGCATGACCATGCGTTCGCCGGGCTTGATCACGACATAAGCCTCGACGGTTCCGGGCCAGCCGGTCAGCCATTGCACGGCATTGCCGGCGCGGTGGTCGGTCACCACCAGAAGATGGTCGCAGCCATGTTTTTCCATCGCTACCGCCAGCGCGGCCTGGCGTCTTGCATATTCAGCGTCTGAGAAACGCGGGTACTGCTGCTGCATGATTGATTGCAGCCGGGAATCAAGATTCAGCGGGTTACTGGCTACGGAACTCAAAAAAATCCCCTATTCTCTATGCGTACGAATTCGACTTAAAAAGAAAAGGCGGCACAAGCCGTGCCGCCCGCTCTGCGCTTGATGAAAATTACTGCGGCTTGATACCCGCTGCCTGCAGCACTTTCGCGCCGACTTCAATTTCACTGCGCACGAATTTGGCGAACTGCGCCGGATCCATCTCCATCGGCTCGTTGCCGAGTCCGGCGAGCTTGGATTTCACGCCGGCGTCGTTACCCGCCGCCTTGATCGACTGCGAGATCTTGTTGATCACCGGCTGCGGAACTCCGGTGGGCGCCCAGACGCCGAACCACAACGAGAAATCAAAACCGGGAACGCCGGATTCGGCGATGGTGGGGATGTTCGGCAGGATGCTGCTGCGCTTGATGGTGCTCACCGCAATGGCACGCACCCTGTTCCCCTGCACATGCGCCAGCGTGGTTGATATCGGCGCGAAATAGAAGTCAACGCGGTTGCCGAGAACGTCGGCCAGCGCTTCCGCCGAGCCCTTGTACGGCACATGGTTCATGTTGATCTTGGCCATCAGCTTCAGCTTCTCAAGATTGAGATGGGTGCCGCTGCCGACACCCGCCGATGCAAAATTGAGCGTGCCGGGCTTCGCCATTGCCGTCTTGATCACATCCTGCACCGTGTTGTACGAGGTGCTGGGATGGGTCACCATGACATTGGGCTGCTGCGCCAGCGGGCCGATATCGACAAAATCTTTCAGTGTGTCGAAAGGCAGCTTGGCATACAGCGAAGGATTAACCGTGTGACCGGAGGAATGCATCAGCAGCGTATAACCGTCAGCCGTCGATTTCGCAGCAATGGCTGCAGCAATCGAACCACCGGCGCCAGGCCGGTTGTCGGCAATGACCTGATGCCCCCACATCTCCGTCCACTTCTGGGTATACAGGCGGCCGACGATGTCAGTGGCGCTGCCAGGCGGGAAAGCCACAATGAAACGCACCGGCTTGGTCGGATAGTCCGCAGCAAACGCCGGGACACCGGAAAACACCAGTGCAGCCAGCATCAAGGTGGTCATTTTTTTCATGTTCATCCTCCTCCAGGGTTGGATCAACGATCAGAGCCCGTCGCCGATGTCCACGTTCTCGGATTTGAGATCGATGCCCGACGCCTTGGCCTGCAGCAACAGCAGCTGCGAGAAGTCCTGATCATAGCCGTTTCCGATCAGGGTTTGCACCAGATCGCGGGTAACACTGGTCGTCGGCATCGGCACGCCATAGGTGCGGCCGGCGGCCAGACCCAGGTCGATGTCCTTGCGCAGCAGTTCCGGCGTGAAAGTGACATGGAAATCGAGGTTCGAAATCGCCGGCGTCTTGTAGGCGGTGAACATGGAGCCCATCACGCTCTTGTTGAGGAAGTCGAGGAAGGCATGACGCTGCATGCCGGCCTGTTCGGCAAGCACGGTGCTTTCGCACAGGTTCTGGATCACCACACCGAGCATCACGTTGTGGCAGATCTTGGCAATACGCGACAGTTCGCCGTCGCCGACATAGGACACGCCACGGCCGATGGCCTCCAGATACGGGCTGACCGCCTTGAAAGCATCTTCAGGACCCGATGCCACTACCGTCAGCTTACCGGCCTTGATGACCTTGGCGTTGCCCGATACCGGCGAGGCCAGCATCTGAATGCCCTTCTCGGCCAGCTTGGCACGGATTTCGGCGGACTCTTCCAGCGAGATCGACGTGCTGTCGACGATCATCTTCGGCTTGCCGCCCTTGGACATCACGCCGTTCGGTCCGAACAACACTTCCTTGACGTCCTTGCCCGTCGACACCATCGTAAACACGATGTCGCAGCCGGCGAGATCCGTCAGGTTGTCGGCGACCTTGGCGCCCGACTTGGCCAGCGGCTCCGCTTTGGATTTGGTGCGATTCCACACGGTGATGTCGCAACCGGCTTTCGCCAGACGCTCCGCCATTGCGTAACCCATGCGGCCGATGCCGATCCAGCCCAGTTTGTGTTGTTTCATGTTTGCCATTTTCTTATTTCCTCGAAGATTTCAGTTTCAGTATGAATTCAATAATTCCATGTGGACCGGGCATCAGGACTCCAGCGCCTGCTCCCAGTTGCGCGTCTCGATCGCATTTTTGACTTCAGCGAGGAAAGCCGCGGAATAGGAACCGTCCACCGCGCGGTGGTCGAAACTCTGTGCCAGCACACCAACCGGACGGATCGCGATCGAATCGCCGCCGTCGCTCTCGACCACCACCGGCTTTTTACGGATGCCGTCAGCCGACAGAATCGCCACCTGCGGCTGATTGATGATCGGCGCAGTAATCACGGTGCCGAATGCGCCGTTATTGGTGATGGTGTAAGTACCCTCGGTCATCTCGTCCGGACGCAGCTTGCCGGCGCGGGCGCGTTGCGCGAGATCATTGATCTCGCGGGCAATCTGCGGCAACGATTTGGCCGGCACATCCTTCAGCACCGGCACCACCAGTCCATCGAAGTTCAGATCGACAGCAATGCCGATGTTGATCCGGCGATGCAGCACCAGACCGTCACCCTGCAGGCTGGCATTGAGCTTGGGGAACTTGCCCAGCGCAATCGATACCGCACGCACGATAAACGGCAGATAGGTCAGCGAAAAACCTTCACGCGCCTTCCATGCCGCGCCATGCAGCTTGCGCGCCTGATCGACACGCAGGAAATCGGCTTCAGCAACCTGCAGCACATGCGGTGCAGTCTGCCAGGACTTCGCGGTGTTCTCGGCAACGCGCTTGCGGATGCCGTTGAAGGCCACCGTCTGTCCGGCCTGCAACGGTGCCGGCGCTGCAGCAGCAACCGGTGCAGATGCCGGACGCGAAACGCCGCGTGCAATGTAGTCTTTGACATCTTCACGGGTGATACGGCCATCGCGGCCGGTGCCGGTGATGTCGGCTGGATTCAGGCTGTGTTCGGCAACGAGGCGGCGCACCACCGGCGACAGCCGGTCGGCGGCGTTAACGCGCGGCCGGCCCGAAGGCGCCTGGGAAACCACCGGTGCGGTAGCGGCAGGAGCAGCACTGGCCGCTACGGGCGCAGCGGCCGCAGGCTTGGCAGGCGCCTTTCCATCACCGCTTTCACGGATGACGGCCAGCGTCGCACCGACCTTGGCAGTAATGCCTTCGGCCACCACGATCTCGGCAACAATCCCCGCCACCGGCGACGGGATCTCGGTACTGACCTTGTCGGTTTCGACGTCGAACAGCGTTTCGTCGGCCTTCACGGCATCGCCGACTTTTTTGTACCACTTGGTAACAACACCCTCGGCGACAGTCTCGCCGAGCTGCGGCATGATGATGTTCATCTTTTGCGCTCCCGCCTAGTCAATCTTTTCGCGGATTTCGCGCACGATGCGCTCCACCGACGGGATGGTGTTGTCTTCCAGCTGGTCGGCCGAAGGCAGCGGGATATGCGGCGTGGTGATACGAATGATCGGACCGTCGAGTTCCCAGAAACATTCGTCGGCGATGATCGAGGCGATTTCCGCACCCCATCCGCAGAGCCGCGGGTTTTCTTCCACCGTGACCAGGCGACCGGTCAACGCCACTTCAGCGAGGATGGTCGTGGTATCCAGCGGCACCAGCGAACGCACGTCGACCACCGTGCACGAAATGCCGTGTTCCTTCTCGAGGATTTCCGCGGCAGCCAGCGCGCGGTGCACCATCAGCGCCAGCGCGACGATCGTGCAGTCCTTACCCCGGCGCAGTACGCGTGCCTTGCCCAGCTCGTCGACATATTCGCCGTCGGGCACTTCACCCTTC
>JBILYA010000049.1:0-9698 GCA_044378065.1 Burkholderiales bacterium
ATTGCAAACTGTAATAGTCGAGGTAATGAACGATGTCTTGCCGGCCGGAGCAGGTGCAGATCAGAAACGAACGCCGCGGTGCAAAGCCACCACACCGGCAGCAAGGTTGAAATATTCAACGCGCTCAAGCCCGGCGTCCTGCATCATGGTTTTCAGGGTTTCCTGATCGGGGTGCATCCGTATGGATTCCGCCAGATAACGGTAGCTGTCAGCATCGTTGGTGATCATTTTGCCGAGCCGCGGCAGCACCTGGAAGGAGTAGGTGTCATACAGCGGTGCCAGCGGTTGCCACACCCGCGAAAATTCCAGTACCAGTAGCCGCCCGCCGGCGCGCAGCACACGGCGCATTTCCGCGATGGCAGCGTCCTTGTGCGTCATGTTGCGCAGCCCGAATGCCACGCAGACGCAGTCGAAATATTCGTCAGGGAAGGGCAACTTCTCGGCATCACACTGAACCGCAGGAATCACCTTTCCGCCGTCAAGCAGGCGGTCGCGGCCGCGCCGCAGCATCGGGCCGTTGATATCGGTGATCACGACCGAACCGGTGGGGCCGACCCGTTCCGAAAACAGTCTGGTCAGGTCGCCGGTGCCGCCGGCAACATCGAGTACACGTTGGCCCGGGCGCACCAGGCTTTGTTCCACCGCAAAACGTTTCCACAGGCGGTGCAGGCCTGCGGACATCAGGTCGTTCATCAGGTCATAACGCGACGCGACTGAATCAAAGACTTCGGCGACTTTGCGCGCCTTTTCGTCTTCGGCGACTTTCTGGAAGCCGAAATCGGTGGTTTTGCCCATGGTTGAACTCAGGCTTCGCGGCTGGCGCCTGCTTCCTGCAGGCGCTGCAGATATTCTTGCCACATCGATTCCTGCTGATTACCGTATTCGTACAGCAGGTCCCAGGAATAGATGCCGGTGTCGTGGCCGTCGGAGAAACGTAACTGGATGGCGTACTGACCGACCGGTTCAACGGCAGTGATGGTCACATCCTTTTTGCCGGTCTGCAGCGTTTCCTGTCCCGGGCCGTGGCCGCGCACTTCAGCAGAGGGCGAATGGACGCGCAGGAATTCGCAAGGCAGGCGGAAGCTCTTGCCGTCGGCAAAGGCGATTTCCAGCGCGCGCGACGCCTGATGCAGCGTGATTTCGGTGGGCAGGGGTACGCCCTTTTTCAGTCCGGCCATGATTGTTCCGTTTGCGGTTCGTGTTGCGTCAGCGATCATCATAACCGAGACTGTCGGCGATCAAGAAAACTGCTTTTGTACCAATGGCTTGCGTAACCTTGCCCCGGCGTTGTCATACGGCTGTAACAACAGGTTCATAATATGAGGCGGGTAAATAACCCATTGGAGCGCGCATGGCAGCAACAATACTGGTTGTGGAAGACGAGCCAGCCATACAGGAACTGGTCGCCTGCAACCTGGAACTCGCCGGACATCGCACCTTGCGCGCAGAATCTGCCGAACAGGCAATGCAGATGGTACGTGATGAATTGCCCGACCTGATCGTGCTCGACTGGATGCTGCCCGGGATCAATGGCGTTGAATTCGCGCGGCGGCTGCGCAGCGACAAACGCACCCAGACCGTGCCGCTGATCATGCTGACCGCAAGGGCGGACGAGCAGGACAAGCTGGCCGGACTCGAAACCGGCGCTGACGATTACATCACCAAGCCGTTTTCTCCTCGCGAACTGAATGCCCGGGTCAAAGCCGTGTTGCGCCGGCGGTCTCCCCAGGCGACGGATGACGTGGTTGAGGCTGCGGGATTGCAGCTGGATCCGAACAGCCACCGGGTTCTCGGCAATGGCCAGCCGTTGCAGCTCGGGCCTACAGAATTCCGATTGCTGCATTTTTTCATGACGCACGCCGAACGCGTTTACACCCGTGTGCAACTGCTGGACCAGGTCTGGGGTGACCACGTTTTTGTCGAGGAACGCACGGTTGATGTGCATATCCGCCGTCTGCGCAAAGCGCTTGAACCGTCCGGTCATGACAGCCTGATCCAGACTGTGCGCAGTTCCGGATACCGTTTTTCGACAAGCTGAGGCGTGGTCGAAATGCCGGATTCATTCAATTGCAGGGTATCGGGATGAGCGGAATCTGGTGGCCGCTGACCTTGCGATTGGCGCTGCTCGCCGGCTTGGCATTTGCGGCATGGATGATTGACGGCATTGTTGTTGCGCTGTCCCTGGTTACGGGCATTCTGCTGTTGATGGTGTTGCACCATGTACGCCACCTGGCGCGATTGTCGAAGTGGTTTGCTGATCCACGGCCGGAGGCGCTGCCCTCGGGAAGCGGAATCTGGGAGGATGTGTTCGCTGCCTTCTATCATTTGCTGCGCCGGCAGCGGCGCAGCGAATCCCGACTGACCGCCACGTTGCATGATTTTCAGCGGGCTGGCATGGCCATGCCCGACGGGCTGGTCATTCTCGACGGGTCCAACCGCATCGAATGGTGCAACCCGAAGTCAGAGCGGCATTTCGGACTCGATACCAAAAGGGACTTCGGGCAGTTGGTGACGCATCTGGTGCGGCAGCCGCAGTTTGCGGAAGCGCTCGGCGGCAGTTACGCCGATCCGCTCACCATGCGTGCGCACGGCGGTGATCTGGTGCTGTCGGTGCTGATCGTGCCTTACGAGGAAAACCGCAAACTGATCATCAGCCGCGACGTCACGGATCGCGAGCGGGTTGAAACCATGCGCCGCGATTTTGTGGCCAATGTATCGCACGAACTGCGCACGCCGCTGACCGTAATCGGCGGTTTTCTCGAAACCATTGCCGACATGGAAACGCCGAATCCGGAGCTGATCCGCCGATCGGTGCCGCTGATGAGCGATCAGGCGAAACGCATGCAGACGCTGGTCGAGGATCTGCTGACGCTGTCGCGACTGGAGTCCGAAGGCAATCCGGCGCGCGAAGAGCCGGTGAATGTTCCGGATATTGCGCGCGGCCTGTATCACGATGCGCTGGCACTGTCATCTGCTCGCCACAAGGTCACGTTGCTGCTGGAGAGTCCGGCGTGGATCAACGGTGCGGAAGACGAGTTGCGCAGCGCCTTCGGCAATCTGGTCAGCAACGCCATCCGCTATACGCCGGCCGGTGGCGAGGTCCGTTTGTCATGGAAGGCGGGAACCGACGGCGGTGCGGTATTTTCAGTGCGTGATACCGGCATCGGCATCGAAGCGCAGCATCTGCCGAGACTGACTGAACGGTTTTACCGCGTTGACCGCGGTCGTTCGCGTGAAACCGGCGGCACCGGACTCGGACTGGCGATCGTCAAGCATGTGGTCAACCGGCATGCCGCAAAGCTGGATGTGACCAGCGAGCCCGGGCGGGGCAGCTGTTTCAGTGTCGTATTCCCTGCAAGCCGTGTTGACGAAAAGCGCAGCACTGTCCAGGCTGCCCGCAGCGCCTAGTTTTTCCCAAGCCCCGGCTTCGTTCAAAGCAGCATTAATTCCGCACAAATCTTTTCCGCCAGTGCGCCCAGGTTCAATGGCGCCGTACGGTTGTCGCGCTGACGCGTTGCCCAGACCGGCTGCGGAAAATGGGGATCATCGGTAAAACGCGGAATTACATGCCAGTGCACATGCGCCACAAAATTGCCCAGGCTGGCCAGATTGATTTTTGCCGGGGACAGCACATCGCGCATTGCGCGTTCGACTGCGAAAACCACATTCATGCAATGCAGACGGTCAGCCGGCGACAGATCGGTCATCTCGCCCACATGGGATTTCCAGATGACCCGGCAGAATCCCGGATACCCCGGTTCATCGGCCTGGACGACGCGGCAGCGCTGATCTTCCCAGAGGATGGTGCCGCCCGGCGTTGTACACAACTCGCAGTTCATGCCCTACTTCTCCCGAACAGGTAATCCGCCGCACGATAAACCAGATCGCTGCCGTGTGCGACTGCCGCGTTGCGCAGTGCCTGCAATACATGCAGCGATGACCAGGTGCCGATTTCCCGGGGGATGAACTTCAGTGAAACGCCGGGCAGCAGACGCGAAATCGCGCGCGCACCGTGGCATGGCCGGGTGAAAACAATGCGGCCCCCGGTTCAGGAGGCGCCGGATCAGGCCGCGGTGTAAGTGACGCGCTCGAAATTCGAGCCACTTTCAAGCAGTGCGGTCAGCCGGACCTGGCGCGGTTTGCCGTCGTGGATATCGAGAACGCGGCCTGGGCCGTAAGTGCCGGGCGAGACCAACACGGTCTGCGGTTCGCCGCCCGGAACGCCTGCCAGCAGCAAGGCCCGGTCGTAGGGAATCTGGTTGTCGGCGATACGCGCGGCAATAGCCTGGGCCTTCGCGCGCAGCAGCCGGAAGCCGAGCCAGGTCATGCCTTCGGTATCAACGCTCAGCCGTTGCACAAAGCCCAGATAGGTATTGCCGTTGGGTGCGACCAGACCCAGCAGCTGGTTATGCGTGAGGCGTGTGGTGTCAGTGGGTTTCCGGCACATGCCGAGGATGCCGGATGCGCTCTGGTTGGCGACCGTCCATGTTTCCAGCGTGCGGCTGCGTATCGAAGCCTCACCCACGACGGGTCCGTCAACTCGCTCAAACCCGGCCATCTCGAAACGCGCCCGCGAATGCAGTCCGGCATCAGGCGCCGAGAAGGGTTTGCCGCTGATGTTGTAATGCATTGCTGCGAGCGTGTCGGAAACCAGCACGTTGAAAGAAACCACCTTGCGCTCATCAATGCGACCGGTCCCCGGCGCAATCCAGTGCGAATGCAGGTTCAGCATCAGTTTTTCGCAGACTTCGCGCGGAACCGGTCCCAGCCCCAGTTTGTCGGGGCCCTGGCTTTTCAGGGCGACGGCGGTCTGGCGCAGTTTGTCACCGATTTTTTCCAGATCGAGATAGCGCAGGTTGTCGCCCTTGAGATTTTTCAGGCGGCGCGCGCCTTCCGATGAGCCAAGGTCGATGCCCAGAGCCACATTGGCGTCTGTGGCAACCGGCGCCATGGAAATCGCGCCTAGCGGCACCCACTGCGCCAGTGCGCGGTCAATGGTGTTCATCTGCTGCAGCGACAGCGCATCAGGGTTGGCACGCTGGGTCAGTACGATCTGCAAATAAGCGAGGTTGACCGTGCTTTTGCCGTCTGAACTTTCGGCGACTGGCGTGTCGGTGACACCTGCGCTTTCGGCAAAGGCGTACAGGCGGTGCAGCTGCTCCCACAGCAATCCGGGCACGGCATGGTAGGCGCGGTTGTAGGCGTTCATGCAGAAACCGGTGCAGCGCAACGCGCGGTAACAGACCAGCGCGGCATGCCCGGCGAGTTCCGGCGAAGATTCCGCCATGTCGGTGATCAGCGATTCATAGGCGTCAGCCAGTGCGCGCCACAGCATGATGCTGCGATTGAAAATATCGCGCGTCTCGTCGCCAAAGGGTACGGGGCGTCCCCAGTAATCCTTGCTGCGGGCATGCTGGGCTTCCAGCGTGGTTTCGCGCAGCAGCTCCAGAACCTGCAGACGGGGTATGCCGGTGATGCCGGTTTCGGTGAGCAGTTGCAGCTGAGTCAGCAGCTGCGCCTGGCGCTGTGCGGGCGTTGCGCCTGCCAGCTGGGCAATAAACGCCCGCGCTGCAGAAGCATCGGCGATTTTCAGTAAACCTTGTTTAGCACTCAAGACAGTAGCCATGACGTACCCCAATGTTGAGCGGGTACGAATAATCCGGTTGTTGAACAGCTGCGGCAAGTAAATATGTCACATGTCGCCGTTCCACGACAACAGTCGAGCTTTTTCGTGTGACGAATGCCACGCATCAAAGCAAAACGCGCTCGATGCCGCCGTTGTTGGCGCGTGCCACGTATTGTTCCATCCAGTTGGCACCGAGCAGATGGCGTGCCATTTCCACAACGATGTAATCCGCTTCCACGGCAGTGTCCGGCGTAAAGCGGGCCAGCCCCTGGAGGCATGACGGGCAGGAGGTGAGGATTTTCAGCGGGCCATCGCCGCCTTCGCGCAGTTTCGCCGCGCCTCGCCGCATTTCCTCTTCCTTGCGGAAGCGTACCTGCGTCGAAATGTCCGGTCGCGTCACCGACAGCGTGCCCGATTCGCCGCAGCAGCGTTCGTTCAGTGCAACCGGCGCGGACATCAGTGCGTTGACCACTTTGAGCGGTGAATGCGTTTTCATCGGCGAATGACAGGGGTCGTGATACATGTAACGCGTGCCGGTGATGCCTTCGAGCTTCACGCCGCGCTCGAGCAGGTACTCGTGGATGTCGAGCAGCCGGCAGCCGGGGAATATTTTTCCGAATTCGTATTTCTGCAACTGGTCCATGCAGGTGCCGCAGGACACGATTACCGTTTTGATGTCGAGGTAGTTCAGCGTGTGCGCGACGCGATGGAACAGCACGCGGTTGGCGGTGGTGATCGCCTGGCCCTTGGCCTCCTCGCCGGCGGCGGTCTGAGGGTAGCCGCAGCACAGATAACCCGGCGGCAGCACGGTCTGCACGCCGAGATCGAAGAGCATGGCTTGCGTAGCCATGCCGACCTGGCTGAACAGGCGCTCCGATCCGCAGCCCGGGAAATAAAACACTGCATCCGAATCCTCGGTGACCTTGGCGGGGTCGCGGATCACCGGCACCATGCGCGCATCTTCGATATCGAGCAGCGCGCGGGAGGCTTTTTTCGGCAGTCCGCCGGGCATCGGTTTATTGATGAAGTGGATGACCTGCGTGCGGATCGCCGGTTTGCCGGTGGTGGCCGGCGGTTGCCGGGTCTGTTCTCCGGTCAGGCCCAGCGTTTTCGCGGTTTTGGCGGCCAGCCGCTGCGCACGATAACCCCAGTCGATCATCAGCTTGCGCGCGACGTTGATGGTGCGCGGGTCGGTGGCATTGAGGAAAAACATCGACGCCTTCGCGCCGGCGTTGAAACGCCGCTTGCCGTGCTGCCGGAGGAAATTGCGCATCGCCATCGACACGTCGCCGAAGTCGATGTCCACCGGGCAGGGATTCGCACACTTGTGGCAGACCGTGCAATGGTCGGCGACATCGCCGAATTCGTCGAAATGCTCGAGAGAAATGCCGCGGCGCGTCTGTTCTTCGTAAAGGAAGGCTTCGATCAACAGGCTTGTGGCGAGGATCTTGTTGCGCGGGCTGTAGAGCAGGTTGGCGCGCGGCACGTGGGTGGCGCATACCGGTTTGCACTTGCCGCAGCGCAGGCAGTCCTTGACCGAGTTCGCAATCGAACCGATATCGGAATGTTCGAGAATCAGGCTTTCCGCGCCGAGCAGCGAGAAACTCGGCGTGTAGGCGTTGCCGAGATCTGCGCCCGGCAGCAGCTTGCCCTTGTTGAAGCGGCCTTCCGGATCCACCTGCTGTTTGTAAGCCTGGAACGCGGCAATGCGCTCCGGCGGCAGGAATTCCAGCTTGGTGATACCGATGCCGTGTTCGCCGGAGATCACGCCGTCCAGCGATTCTGCCAGACGCATGATGCGCGCCACCGCTTCGGCGGCTTCCTGCAGCATCTCGTAGTTGTCGGAATTGACTGGGATGTTGGTGTGCACATTGCCGTCTCCGGCGTGCATGTGCAGCGCGACGAAGACACGGCCGCGCAGCGCCTGACGGTGGGCCGCATCGATCGCTTCCATCACTTTGGCGAAAGGCCGGCCGCCGAAAATGCCGGCGAGGTGTGAACGCACTTCTTCTTTCCAGGATACCCGCAGGCTGTGGTCCTGCAGGGCGTGGAAGAGGGTCTGTCCGCTGGTGCGCTGCAGTGCTGACTCGGGCAGTTGATGCGGTGCCGGTTTCAGCGTGTCGACCGGGTCGCTCATGTGCGCCAGCAGCCACGTCCAGCGGGCGCGGGCTTCGGCGATCAGCGCCTGTGCGCGCTCGACACGGTCGCCGAGAACATCCGCTGCAGAAACGCCGGATTCGGTCTGCAGCACCGGCAGTTCGCCGGCAACGACGGATTCGGCGGCATCAAGAATGCGCAGCTTGTTGCGGATCGACAATTCAATGTTGATGCGTTCGATACCGTCGGAGTAATCGCCCAGTCGCTCCAGCGGGATGACCACGTCTTCGTTGATCTTGAAGGCATTGGTATGGCGGGCGATTGCTGCCGTACGCGCACGGTCGAGCCAGAAGGTCTTGCGCGATTCGGCCGACACTGCGATGAAACCTTCGCCGCCGCGGGCGTTGGCGATGCGAACCACCTGCGAGGCGGCGGCGGCCACGGCGTCTTCGTTTTCGCCGACGATGTCGCCGACCAGCACCATTTTCGGACGACCGGCGCGTCGCGATTTGGTCGCGTAACCGACGGCTTTTACATATCGCGCGTCGAGATGCTCCAGACCGGCGAGAATGGCGTCGGGGTTGCCGTCGACATAGCGCTTGATTTCCACAATCGAAGGTACGGCTTCGCTGACCTGGCCGAAGAACTCCAGACACACGGTACGGACCGCGGGCGGCATGCGATGCAGGACAAAGGTCGCCTGGGTGATGATGCCGTCGCAGCCTTCCTTCTGGATGCCGGGTAGACCGCCCAGCACCTTGTCCGTGACATCCTTGCCGAGGCCGCGCTTGCGGAAGGTCGAGCCGGGAATTTCGAGAATTTCTGGTTCGCCATCGGGTGTTTTTCCGTCGCGAGCGTAACGCGTGACGCGAAAGCGCGCAGTGGCGAGATCGTGAATCTTGCCGAGGTTGTGGTCGAGTCGTTCGACCAGCATCCATTGCGCATCCGGCGTGACCATTTTCCAGGACGCGAGGTTGTCCAGCGCAGTGCCCCACAACACGGCTTTTTTGCCGCCGGCATTCATCGCAACGTTGCCGCCGATGCATGAAGCGTCGGCCGACGTCGGGTCGCAGGCAAACACCAGTCCCGCGGACTCAGCGGCTTCCATCGCACGCCGGGTGACCACACCCGCACCGCAGCGCAGGACCGGGACCCGGGAGGTGACGCCGGGTAGTGCAGCGCGGTCAATCGCAGCGAGTGCGTCGAGTTTTTCGGTGTTGATCACGGCGGAATGCCGTGTCAGCGGAATCGCGCCGCCGGTATAGCCGGTGCCGCCGCCGCGCGGAATGATCGTCAGTCCGAGTTCGATGCAGGCGCGTACGACTTCAAGGACTTCTTCTTCCGTATCCGGATTGATGACAACGAAGGGATACTCGACCCGCCAGTCGGTGGCGTCGGTGACATGGGAGACGCGCGCCAGACCGTCAAACTGCACATTGTCGCGGCGCGTGGTGCGCGAGAGCCGTGCCATCGCGCGGCGGCGCAGCGCTAGCGTGTCCTCGAAGTCGGCTTCGAAGCCGTCGACCGCGGTGCGCGCCGCCTCCAGCAATTCCGACACCCGCTGGTCCGCACCGTCACGCCGTGCGTCGATGCTGTTGAGCCGGTTGCGCATGCCTTCCACCAGCGCCGCACGCCGTTTGCGGTTGCCGAGCAGATCGTCCTCGATGTACGGATTGCGCTTGACGACCCACATGTCGCCCAGCACCTCGTAAAGCATTTTTGCCGAACGTCCGGTGCGACGCTGCGCGCGCAGTTCGTTGAGCAGTTGCCAGCGTTCGGCGCCAAGCAGCCGGATCACGATCTCGCGATCCGAGAACGAGGTGTAGTTGTAGGGGATTTCTCTGAGACGGGGGGTCATTGCGAAAAGCAGAGATAAAAATCAGCGGTGATCAGCGGCGAGCCGCCGGGCGCGGTGGCGGGAATGCGCGAAAAAATGCACAAGAAGCAGCATATTAGCGCAATGCAGCAAAGGCTT
>JBILYA010000050.1:0-9653 GCA_044378065.1 Burkholderiales bacterium
GATCAAGACTTTTGTCATTGATTGCGTGCTCGAAGCCGGCGGCAAGAGCTGCCCCCCGGTCATCGTCGGTGTCGGCGTCGGCGGCACGGCCGACCTGTGCGTGCACCTCTCGAAAGTCGCGGCGACGCGGCCGCTGGGCAGCCAATGTGACGATCCCGAGGGCGCAAAGCTCGAGGCGGAGTTGAGTGCCGTGGTCAACAAACTGGGTGTCGGTGCCCAAGGTCTCGGCGGTGATTCCACGGCGTTTGCCGTGCATGTCGAGACTGCGGCCACGCACATCACGATGAATCCCGTTGCCGTGAACATGCAGTGCCATTCGGCGCGGCGCGCGCGGGCCACCTTCACGCCGCAAGGCCTCACGTACGGGTACTAGATACAGATACGGGATACTGATATGGCGCACTACGAATTCGATATGCCGGTGACGGAAGAGCAGATCCGCAAACTGCGCATCAACGACACGGTCACCCTGCACCAGACCCTGTACGGCATCCGTGATGCCACGCAGATTCACATGTTCGATCACAACCGCAAAACGCGTTTCGACATGCGCGGGCATGCGGTGGTGCATACCGCTCCCAACGTCAAATGGGTCGGTGAGACCGAGGCGCATCCTTCAGGCTACGCGCCGATCTGCATCGGCACCACCACCAGCGCGCGCATGGAGCGTTTCACGCGTCCGCTGATGGAGCAGTACGGCGTGCGCATCATCATCGGCAAGGGCGGGCTGTTTGCCGCGTCGGCCAAGGCCTTCGCCGATCTTGGCGGCGTCTATCTGGCGATCATCGGCGGCACAGCCGCGCTGGAGACGACCTGGATCGAGCAGATCGAAGAAGTCGATCTTGATGATCTCAATCCCGAGTCGCTGTGGAAATTCCGTATCAAGGGTTTCGGCCCGCTTCTCGTCGCAATGGATTCCCATGGCGGCAGTCTTTACACCGCGGTCAATGCCGCCGCCAAGGACCAGCGCGCCGGCGTGCTGGCCGCGCTTGGCGTCAAAAGCTAGTCATTCATGAAAACCATCAAGACCGATATTCTGATTCTGGGTTCCGGCGGCGCCGGCCTGTTTGCCGCGCTGCATGCCCATCAGCACAATCCCGAGTTGTCGATTACCGTTGCGGTGAAGGGCTTGCTTGGCAAGAGCGGCTGCACGCGCATGGTGCAGGGCGGCTATAACGTCGCGCTGGCCGAAGGTGATTCCGTCGAGCGCCATTTCATGGACACCATCGAAGGCGGCAAGTGGCTGCCCGATCAGGATCTCGCGTGGACGCTGGTTGAGACGGCGGTCGAGCGCATCCATGAACTGGAAAACGAACTCGGCTGCTTCTTTGACCGTAATCCCGACGGCACGATTCACCAGAAGGCCTTCGCCGGGCAGACTTTCGATCGCACCGTGCACAAGGGTGACCTGACCGGCATTGAAATCATCAACCGCCTTGCCGAACAGGTGTGGGCGCGCGGCATCAACCGGCTGGAAGAGCATCGCGCCGTCGAGTTCATCCGCACCAAAGCCGGAGACGCGGTATCCGGCGTGCTGATGATCGACATGCGCAGCGGCGAGTTCACCTTCGTGCAGGCGCAGGCGGTGTTGTTGGCCACCGGCGGCGGGCCGACGATGTACAAGTACCACACGCCCTCGGGTGACAAGAGCTGCGACGGCATGGCGATGGCAATGCGCGCCGGGCTGCAGCTGCGCGACATGGAGATGGTGCAGTTCCACCCGACCGGCCTGATCGCCGGCATGGACACGCGAATTACCGGCACCATCATCGAGGAAGGCCTGCGCGGCGCCGGTGGTTACCTGCTCAACGGTGACGGCGAGCGTTTCATGCACAAGTACGACCCGCGCAACGAGCGCGCGACGCGCGACATCGTCAGCCGCGGCATGTTCGAGGAAATGCGCGCCGGCCGTGTCGGTCCGCGCGGCGGCCTCTACATCACCATGCGCCATCTCGATCCGGTGATGGTGCGCAAGGAATTCAAGGGCATGGTCGAGCGCTGTGCCGACTGCGGTTTTGATCTGGTCGGCGGACTTGCCGACGTGGTGCCGACAGCGCATTACATGATGGGCGGTGTGGTGTTCAAAACGGATTGCACCACCGATCTGCACGGCCTGTTCGTCGCCGGTGAAGATTCCGGCGGTGTCCACGGCGCGAACCGACTCGGCGGCAACGGCGTGGCCAACTCTACGGTGTTCGGCGGCATCGCCGGCGACGTGATGCCGGGCTGGGTCAAGGCCAACGGCGAATTCCGCGCGCCCGATCAGGAGGCCATCGACGCGGCCGTTGCCCGCTGCCAAGCGCCACTGTCGCGCAAGGGCGGCGATCTCAATGCGATCCGCGAACGGCTGTATAACGTGATGTGGGATGACGTCGGTATTGTCCGCGATGCCGCTTCGCTGGTGCGCGCCGAGGGGCAGCTCGATGAGCTTGACGCCCAGCTCGATGCGGTCGGCATCAACGGCTCGACCCTGGCTTTCAATCTGACCTGGCATGACTGGCTCAACCTGAAGAACCTGGTCATGGTGTCGAAGTCGATCCGCTTTGCAGCGATGGCACGCGAAGATTCGCGTGGTGCCCATTTCCGCGCCGATCACCCGGATGTACGCGATCTCGAGAACTCGCGCTATACCTGCGTCGGCTGGCAGGACGGCCGTTTCAACATCGAAACGCGGCCGGTCAAATTCACCCGGGTCAAGCCCGGCGAGTCGCTGCTCACGGCAGGCTGATTCCGCAGCAACATCGGCTGTTTGATTTTTCTGGGCCGGCGGGGGAGACTGCCGGTCCGGAATTGCCTATAACCAAGCTTGGAGGACATATCATGGCCCGTTCCATTTCGCTCGGCATTGCGCTGACTGCTGCGGCATTCGCCGGTGCGTTTGCGCCGGCCTTATCGACTGCGCAGGAGTATCCGACGCGCAGCATCCGGATGATTCTGCCGTTCCCGGCGGGCGGCGGCAGTGATCTGGTCGCGCGCATCATTGCGCAGAAATATGCGCAGCAACTGGGCCAGCAGGTGGTTGTCGACAACCGCGCCGGTGCCAGCGGCAATATCGCTGCCGATCTCGCGGCCAAAGCTCCTGCGGACGGCTATACGATCTTCTTCGCCAACTCATCGATCTCGATCAGTCCGGCGATCTACAAAAAGTTGTCCTTTGATCCGGTAAAGGATTTTGCAGCGATATCGATGGCCTCGTCCTATCCCTTTGTGCTGGTCGCGCACCCGGCGCTGCCGGTGAAAAGCGTCAAGGATCTGGTTGCGCTGGCCAAGGGCAAGCCCAACACCCTGGATTATTCTTCGGCCGGCACCGGCACGATGTCGCATATGGCGATGGAAATGCTCCGGGTCAAAACGGGTACCCGTATCACCCATCTGCCGTACAAAGGCGCGGCCCCGGCGACCGTGGCGCTGCTGACTGGTGAATCGCAGGTCGCCTTTGTGGTGATGCCTGTCGCTGCACCGCATATCGCCGGCAATCGCCTGCGCGGCCTGGGTGTCGCTGACAAAGTGCGCTCAGCAGTGGCGCCGAACGTGCCGACGATGATCGAAGCCGGCGTGCCTGATCACGTCGCGGTGCAGTGGAACGGCCTGCTGGTACCGTCGAAAACGCCGCAGGCCATTCAGGAGAAGCTTTACAAGGAATGGGTGGCCGCCGTGAAATCACCGGACGTCGTCCAGCGCATCCGGGCGGAAGGTGCGGAACCCAGCGGCAACACCCCGGCGGAATTCAATGCATTTTTCCGTGCCGAGGCCGCCAAGTGGGCTGACGTCGCCAAACAATCCGGTACCACGGTGGACTGACGTCATGCCGGTCCTGTCGATTGCGGAACTGACTGAACTCGCGGCGCGTGCGCTGAAACGCGCCGGTGCGTCCAAGACCATGGCTGAAGCGACGGCGCAGGCGCTGGTGGTTGCTGAGGCTGAGGGATTGTCGGGCCATGGTCTTTCCCGGGTCGCACTGTATGCGCAGCATCTGCGTGAAGGTCGTGCCGACGGCAAGGCCAAACCCAAAGTTGTCCGTAAAAACGGCGCCACTTGCCTGATCGATGCCGGCGGCGGTCTGGCCTTTCCTGCTGCAGCCCTCGCGGTCAATGAGGCGGTTAAACGCGCCGGAAAATACGGCGTGGCGTTTGTCGGTGTGACCAACAGTCATCATTTCGGTGCTGCGGCCTATCACCTCGCGGCGATTGCCGACGCCGGCATGACCGGCATCGCGCTGACCAATTCCCCCGCAGCGATCAATGCCTGGGGCGGCAGCAAGGCGTTTTTCGGCACCAATCCGGTTGCGGCCATTTTCCCGCGCAGGAACGCACAGCCGATTGTTGTTGATCTGTCGCTGACCGAAGTCACCCGCGGCAAGATCATGCTCTATGCCAAGGAAAACAAGCCGATTCCCCTGGGCTGGGCGGTGGACCGCGATGGCAATCCGACAACCAGTGCGCAGGCTGCGCTGACCGGCAGTCTCACCGCCATCGGCGGCGTCAAAGGCACGGCGCTGGCATTGATGGTCGAAGCGCTGTGTGTGGCGCTGACCGGCGCTGCATTGAGTTACGAAAACGATTCGTACTTCGAACCCGGCAACAAACCGCGCATCGGTCACGCGCTGATCGTGATCAATCCCGAAGCACTGGCGGGCGCGGACGTTTACTTCTCACGCATCGAAGACATGGTCGGACAGATGCTTGGCGATGCCGGTGTACGTCTGCCGGGCGAGCGGCGCCATCAGGCGGTGGCGAAGGCGCAGGCCGAAGGCATCAGCCTGACGGATGCGCTGCACCAGGAGTTGTTGAAGCTCGCCGGGCGCAGCCGCAAGAAGTGAAATAAGTAATTGTTATTAAATAATAATTTATGGCGGCGGCCATCCGGTCCGCAGCCGCGACAACGCCTGTCCGTCTACCGCGTTGTTCAGGGACATCATGAACGCCATTGCTGATCAAAGCCCGCTGCAGTTGCTGCGCACGGTGTTCGGCCATCCCGCGTTTCGTGGGGCGCAGGAAGAGATCGTCACTCATGTTGCCGGCGGCGGTGATGCGCTTGTGCTGATGCCCACCGGCGGCGGCAAATCCCTGTGTTATCAACTGCCGGCGCTGCTGCGTGACGGCACGGCACTGGTGGTGTCGCCGTTGATCGCGCTGATGCAAGACCAGGTCGCCGCATTAAAGCAGCTCGGTGTGCGCGCCGCCTTCCTCAACTCGACGCTCGACGGTCGTGAAGTCAATGCCTGCGAAAAGGCACTGCGCAACGGTGAACTGGATCTGCTGTACGTCGCGCCGGAGCGGCTGATGATGCCGCGCATGCTGGATTGCCTGGCCGAATCGAAAATCGCGTTGTTCGCGATTGATGAAGCGCACTGCGTGGCGCAATGGGGTCACGACTTCCGTCCCGAGTATCTGCAGCTGTCGGTGCTGCATGAGCAGTTTCCGCAGGTGCCGCGCATCGCACTGACGGCGACCGCCGATCCGCAGACCCGCGAGGAAATCATCCGCCGTCTGGCACTGGATGACGCACGTATTTTCATCTCCAGCTTCGACCGGCCGAATATCCGCTACACCATCGTCGACAAGCAGGATGCGCGCAATCAGCTGCTGCGTTTTATCCGCGAGGAACACAAGGGTGAAGCGGGCATTGTTTACTGTCTGTCGCGCAAGAAAGTGGATGAGACCGCCGCTTGGCTGGTCAGCCACGGCGTGCATGCGCTGCCTTATCACGCCGGAATGGATACGGTTTCACGCGCTGATCACCAGAGCCGTTTTCAGCGCGAGGACGGTGTGGTGGTGGTCGCGACGATTGCTTTCGGCATGGGTATCGACAAACCCGACGTGCGTTTTGTCGCCCACCTCGATCTGCCGAAAAGCATCGAAGGGTATTACCAGGAGACCGGCCGTGCGGGGCGTGATGGTGCGCCGGCGGATGCCTGGATGGCCTACGGTCTCGGTGATGTCGTGCAGCAGCGGCGGATGATCGATCAGTCGGAGGGCAGCGAGGAATACCGCCGGGTGCTGGTGGTCAAGCTCGATGCACTGCTCGGATTGTGCGAGACCGCGGGCTGCCGGCGCGTGCGCCTGCTCGATTATTTCGGTGAGGCCAGCGTACCCTGCGGCAATTGCGACACCTGTCTCGAACCGCCGCAGACCTGGGATGCCACCGAAGCGGCGCGCAAGGCGTTGTCCTGCATCTACCGTACCGGCCAGCGTTTCGGCGCGGTGCATCTGATCGACGTGTTGCGCGGACGCGCCACCGAACGCACGGCGCAATGGGGGCATGAACAGCTCAATGTATTCGGCATTGGCGCCGACCTCGATGAAGCGGCGTGGCGCAACGTGTTCCGCCAGCTGGTGGCGCTGGGTTTTGCCGAGCCGGATCACGATGCCTACGGCGCGCTGAAACTGACCGATGCCAGCCGTCCGGTTTTGAAAGGTGAACAGCCGGTGGAAATGCGCCAGCTGCAGCCGCGCAAGGGCAAGGTGAGCAAGAGCCGCAGTGCGGCTGCCGCCGGTTTGTCTTCAGCCGATGCCGGATTGCTGGATCAGCTCAAGGCCTGGCGGCTGGAGCAGGCCCGGGAGCAGTCGGTGCCGGCCTATGTCATTCTGCATGACCGCACCCTGGCGGAAATTGCCGCTACGCGTCCGCGCGATATCGATGCGTTGGGCATGATCAGCGGCATCGGCGCCAAAAAACTCGAACGTTACGGCGCGGCGCTGCTGGCACTGGTCACTGACTGAGTGCCGCGGCAGCCATCAACTTGGTGCGCTGCGTCAGGAAGGGTGGCCGGTCAATGGCTGTAAGGGATTGGCATTTATTCCGCACTCACGGTAAGTTATGCGGCGTCGTCGGGGCCTGGAGCAGGCCATTCCAAAAAGGGGGAGTCATGAGAATTACCGTTGCAGGATGCGCGCTGTTCGCGCTGATGCTGGGTAGCACTTCTGCGCTCGCGCAGAACGTCAAGGTGACACCGCTGGGTACGCATGCCGGCGAGTTGTGCGATCGCGATCGCGCCACGATTTTTGAAGATCCGACCGGCGTGCGGATTCTGTATGACGCCGGTCATTCCGTCATGGGCGGTAACGATCCCCGCCTCGGTGATATCCATGCCGTTCTGCTGTCGCATGCCCATGGCGATCACATCGGCGACCGCAAGATGGCCGCGATGGGCGCGGGCAGTTGCGCCAGTCCGCAGACTATCGACGCCGGGCCCAATTCCACCACCGCTGAAATTGCCGGTGCCAAGAACGCTGCGCTGGTGATGGTCGTCGACCTGTCGACGTTTGTCGCGAAAAAAGTTGAAGCCGTTACCGGTAAACCGGTCGGCATCTGCTCACAGGCCGGCGGCGGTACCACGGTGCCAGTTGCTGCGCCTTGCCGCTCCAATATTCATCTTGGCGGCACCCATGTGATGAAGGCACCGGGCGCGGCACGAGGCGTTGAAATCACCATGGTTTTTGCGTCCCACGCCAACAGCCTGCCCGTCAGCATGTTGACGAACCAGGACGGCAAGAGCCTCGCCGCCGATGGACTCAGCGTATCGCCCGGACCGGCGACCGGTTATGTGGTCCGTTTCACCAACGGACTGGCGGTCTATCTGTCCGGTGATACCGGTCTGCACACCGAGATGAAAACCATCGTCCATGACTATCACAAGGTCAATATGGCGGTGATGAATCTCGGTCCGAACGCCATCACTGCACACTCGGCGGCTTACGCGGTGAATGAGCTCGTGAAGCCGGCCACGGTGATCGTTTCGCATGCCAACGAGGCGGCAACCAGCGGTGGCAAGTTTGTGCCCAAGTCGCGCAGTGAAGCCTTCGCCGCATTGCTCAAGGGCCGCGCAGTTTATCCGGCGCTGAGCGGGGTCACCATGGAATTCGACGGTTCGGCGAAGTGCGAGGCGGGTTGCGGGTCCTGAACTAACACCGCTTCGGGGGTGCGCCGTCAGGCGATGCCCTCGACAATGCGCAGGTCACGCTCGACGGCACCGCCGTCGAGTTCTTTCAGTGCCGCCTGGTAGGCCGGCGTGTCATGCGCCGCCAGCG
Organism: Burkholderiales bacterium; assembly: GCA_044378065.1. GTDB lineage: Bacteria > Pseudomonadota > Gammaproteobacteria > Burkholderiales > SG8-41. Next base: position 8,031 of record JBILYA010000050.1, read on the forward strand.
CCTGCGCCAGCGTCTCGAATTCGATGACGACGACACGCTGCTGGATGCCGGCCTCATAGACTTTTGCGGCCATGCCGCGTACCAGAAAACGCCCCCCATTGGCCTGCACGGCGGCCGGTGCGACGGCGGCGTATCGCGCAAAGGCTTCGGGTTTGTGAATCGCGCGGTAGCTGACAACCCAGTAGGCTTTGGCCATGAAATTTCCCCTTGAATGAATGAACGGGAGTGATCATACGCTGCCTGTTTTTCCCCGATGGGCAGTCCTGTATGCACGACGGAAACGGCTGCCATAATCCGGAATTCGCCCTGCGGGACAGGCGGGCTTGCGTGTATGTTGGTGGTGCAGCCTGAGCGCGAACAACAATAAACAGCGACGGGCCGATTTCACCGGAGGAGTGCTGGTATGGCCATAACCATTGTTCCCGTAACACCGGATTTTGTCGCCGAGATCGGCGATGTCGATCTGTCAAAACCCTTGTCCGGTGAGGATTTTGCGGCCATCCAGCAGGCGTTCTGGAAATACGCCGTGCTGATTTATCCCCAGCAGCAATTGTCGACCGACCAGCAACTGGCGTTCTCCGAGCGCTGGGGTCCGGTGGAAAACGAGCGCACGCTGGATCCGAAGGCAACCCCGACGCGTTACAGCGGCGCGTTCTCGGATATTTCCAATCTGGCCATCGACGGCAAGATCTGGGGTGAAGACAGCCGGCAGCGCATGTACAAGGCCGGCAACAAGCTGTGGCATACCGACAGCTCGTTCAAGCGCCTGCCCAGCCTGTGTTCGCTGCTGTATTCAGAGACCGTGGTGCCGATTGGCGGGCATACCGAGTTTGCCGACCAGCGTGCCGCCTACGATGCGCTGCCGGACGCGATGAAAAAGAAACTCGAAGGGCTGGTTGCGGAACACTGGATTGCGACATCGCGCCGGCGCAGCGGCTTTCATGATTTCAACGAAGACGAACAGAAACGCCTGCCGCCGGTGCCGCAGATGCTGGTGCGCATGATTCCGCAGAATCAACGCAAATCACTGTTTGTCGCTTCCCATGCCGGGCGCATCTGGGGCATGCCGAATGACGAGGGTCGCGCGCTGATCGATGAACTGCTCGCGCATGTCACAAAGCGGCAATTCGTTTACACCCACCGCTGGCGTCCGAACGAACTGGTGATGTGGGACAACCGCTGCACGATGCACCGCGGTACCGATTTCGACGATCTGCGCTGGGTGCGCGTGATGCGCAGGGTCACGATCAGCGACGTGGCCAACAGTTGCGAGCAGGCGGGTTTGCCCCTGCCGGAGCCGATGCCCGCCTGAACTGTCGGCACGCTGCCGCTTATTTGCCGAAAGCGCCGTCGAAGCCGCGCGCATCCATCAGGCAGTCCCGCGTGACTTCGCTGACGGTGTTGCAGCCGAGCATCGCCATGTCGCGGTCGACTTCGGCATGCAGCAGCGTCAGTGCATGGCGCACGCCGGCTTCACCGCCGATCGCTGCGGCGTAAAGCATCGGGCGCCCGACAAACACGAATTTCGCCCCCAGTGCCAGAGCCTTCAGCACGTCAGTGCCGCGGCGCACGCCGCTGTCCATCATCACCGTCATGTCGCCGGCGGCGGCAACGATGCCGGGC
>JBILYA010000051.1:0-9598 GCA_044378065.1 Burkholderiales bacterium
CGGACACAATGAGCGCCCGCGTGCTCGGCGTGATGTCGCTGGTCAGCATCGGCTTCCTGGCATTTACGCTGTTTGCGTCCAATCCCTTCGAGCGGCTGTTCCCGGGCCCTGCCGAAGGGCGCGACCTCAATCCCTTGCTGCAGGATCCGGGCATGGTGCTGCACCCGCCCATGCTGTACATGGGTTATGTCGGATTCTCCGTCGCCTTTGCGTTTGCGATGGCGGCATTGCTCAGCGGCCGGCTCGATGCGGCCTGGGCGCGCTGGTCGCGTCCGTGGACGACCGTGGCCTGGATGTTCCTGACCATCGGCATCGGCCTCGGCAGCTGGTGGGCGTATTACGAACTTGGCTGGGGTGGCTGGTGGTTCTGGGACCCTGTGGAAAATGCGTCGTTCATGCCCTGGCTGGTCGGCACCGCGCTGATGCATTCGCTGGTTGTTACCGAAAAACGCGGCAGCTTCCGCATCTGGACCGTTCTGCTGGCGATCTGCGCGTTTTCGATGTCGCTGCTGGGTACCTTCCTTGTGCGTTCCGGCGTACTGACTTCGGTGCATGCGTTCGCGACCGACCCCAAGCGCGGCATTTTCATCCTGGCTTTCCTGGTAATTGTTGTTGGCGGCTCGCTGGTGCTGTTCGCCTGGCGCGCGCCGACCGTGCGCGGCGGCGGCAGCTTCGATACGGTTTCACGCGAGTCACTACTGCTGACCAATAACGTGCTGCTGATGGCGGCCGCCGGTTCAGTCATGCTGGGCACCCTGTATCCGCTGTTCATTGACGCACTGGGTCTCGGCAAACTGTCGGTCGGGCCGCCTTATTTCGAGGCGGTGTTCGTGCCGTTGATGACGCCGGCGCTGTTTCTGATGGGTATTGCGCCGCTGGCGCGCTGGAAGCAGGCCGCGTTGCCCGAACTGCTCAAGCGCGTGCGTTGGGCCTTCGGCATCAGCCTGGCGACGGCATTGCTGCTGCCGTTTACGTTGGGCAGCTGGAAGCCGATGGTGGCCTTCGGTCTGTTGCTGGCAGTGTGGATTGTGGTCACCGCAGCGATCAATCTGCATGCTCGACTTCAATCAGGCGTTGCCGGTTCGTGGCTGGCAAGGATGCGCGTACAACCTGCCGGTTACTACGGCATGCTGCTGGCGCATTGTGGTGTTGCGGTATTTATCGTCGGCGTCACCCTGGTCAAAGGGTATGAATCCGAGCTAGATGTGCGCATGGCAATCGGCGAGAGCGTTGCAGCTGCCGGTTATGACATCCGTTTCGATGGTGTGAAGGATGTGCAGGGTCCGAATTACATTGCAGCCCGGGGCACGCTGACCGTAATCCGCGACGGCAAAACCCTGCTGACCCTTCACCCTGAGAAACGCATTTATCTTGCGCAGCGCATGCCGATGACCGAGGCGGCGATTGACCCGGGATTCACAAGGGATCTTTATGTTGCACTCGGTGAATCTGTTGGCGAAAACGCCTGGACAGTGCGTGTTTATGTCAAACCCTTTGTTGACTGGATCTGGGGCGGCTGTCTGTTGATGGCCCTGGGCGGACTGCTGGCCGTTGTCGACCGCCGATATCGCGTCGGCGCGATGGCGGCGAATGCGGCGCCGGCAGCGGTCGCGGCTTAAGGGAAAAATCGTGGCACGTTATCTGGTTCCGTTGGGTATTTTTCTGGTGCTGGTGGTGTTTCTCGGCGTCGGGCTTGGCCTGAATCCGCGTCAGGTGCCGTCGCCGTTGATTGACCGTCCCGCGCCGACGTTTGACCTGCCGCAGTTGCATGCGACAGACAAACGCATCAGTCCCGAAGCGCTGCGCGGCCAGGTCTGGTTGCTCAATGTCTGGGCTTCGTGGTGCGTGTCCTGCCGTCAGGAGCATCCCGTGCTGGTTGATCTGGCCAAAAGCGGTGTGGTGCCGATTTACGGTCTCAACTACAAGGATCAGCGCGAAGAAGCGCTGCGTTGGCTGCAGCAGTGGGGCGACCCTTACAAGCTGTCGATCATGGATCCGAAGGGCATGACCGGTATTGATTACGGTGTTTACGGTGTGCCCGAAACCTATGTCATCGACAAGACGGGCGTCATCCGCTACAAGCAGATCGGCCCGCTGACGCCGGAAATCCTGCGCGACACCATCCTGCCGCTGGTGAAAAAACTCAATGCATAAAATTCTGCTGATGCTCTGGTGTCTTGCCGGCGGGTACGCGGGCCCTGCAACTGCGGCCGAGGCCAAACCCGTCAGCGAGGATCCTGCGCTGGAGCAGCGGGTGATGCAGATTTCCAATGAGTTGCGCTGCCTGGTATGCCAGAACCAGACCATCGCTGATTCGCATGCTGAACTGGCGATTGACCTGCGCAACCAGGTGCGCGATCAGCTCAAGCAGGGTAAATCAGAGCAGGAAATTCTCGACTACATGGTCCAGCGTTATGGCGATTTCGTGCGTTACCGGCCGCCGGTGAAATTGCAGACCCTGGTGTTGTGGGTCGGGCCCTTCCTGCTTCTCGCCGGCGGTCTTTTTGCGCTGCTCAGATTTCTGCGGCGCCGGCGGCAGTCGCCTGAATTGAATGATGTTTCCCAGGCTCGTCTGGATGAGGCCTCACGCATCCTGAGCGGAAAAGAGAACCGGCAATGATGATTTTTGCTGTGGCGGCTGCGGTACTGGTTGCGTTGGCGATGCTGTTTGTAGCGCCCCCGCTGTTGCGTCGGCGCACGGGCTCCAAGTCTTCAGCCGGGCCTGATCTGGCGATTTTTCGCGATCAGCTTGCCGATCTGGAGCGTGACCTTCAGTCCGGCACACTGGCGGCTGATCGTTATGCGCAGGCACGCAGTGAACTGGAGCGCCGTCTGGCGGAGGAGCTGGAAGCCACCACCGAAGAAACCGTAGCAGGCGGTGAAGGCCGCGTTATCAGCGGCATTGTCATCGCTGCAGTGCCGCTGCTCGCGGTCGCCTTGTATCTGCTCATCGGCACACCACAGGCCCTGGATCCGCAAACCATGGCGACTGAAGATGCCGCGCATTCAGTGACGGCGGAGCAGATCGAACAGATGGTGAGCAAACTGGCGCAACGGCTGGAAAAAGAACCCGATGATGCTGCCGGATGGAGCATGCTCGGCCGTTCGTATGCCGCGCTGGAACGCTTCAAGGAAGCGGCCGACGCATTCGGCCGTGCCGTCAAGCTGGTGCCCGGCGATGCTCAATTGCTGGCTGATTACGCGGATGCGCTGGGTATGGCTCAGGGTCGCAGCCTGAAAGGCGAGCCGAGTCGCATCATTGCTCGGGCGCTGGCTGTTGATCCCGATCATTTCAAGTCGCTGGCGCTGGCCGGCACCGCAGCGTTTGAAATTCATGACTATGCTGCGGCCATTCGCCACTGGGAGCGGCTGACACAGAAAATCCCGCCGGACAGCGAATTTGCGCAGGCGATCGCATCGAGTCTTGCCGAAGCGCGGCAGCTTGCCGGTAACAGCGCGCCGGCAGCCAAGGCCAAGCCGTCCGTGGCGGCGGTGGAGCCGGTGATCCGTGGCACGGTGCGAATAAGCCCGCAGCTCGCGGCGAAGGTGTCGCCGGATGACACCGTGTTCGTGTTTGCCCGGGCCATTAACGGCCCTCGTATTCCTCTGGCCGTACGGCGCTTCCGCGCCGCGGAATTGCCGGCGACTTTCGTGCTTGATCAATCAGCGGCGATGTCGCCCGAGATGACGCTCGCACAGCACAGTGAAGTCACCGTTGGCGCGCGGATTTCCAAATCAGGAAGCCCCGGTTCTAAAAGCGGTGATCTGGAAGGTTTCCGTCAGCCGGTCAAGGTCGGCGGATCGGCCAGCATCGAAATCGTGATCGACACCATCGTTCCCTGAGCGAAGCCGCACCAAAGATCAGCTTTTGCCGGTGTAGAAATCCGGCCAGCGCTCGAGGACCGCGGGCGCATCATCCTTGTAGATGTGACAGGAATTGATCTGGTAAGGCTTCTTGCTTACCGGTTTTCCGGCATTGCGCGCTTCACGCGCGCGCCCGGTAGCCTGGAAGGCCGTGGTGCCCAGCGGTCCCAACAGTTCGACCAGATGCGTGCAGCCGAGCACGCCGCCGACACGTTCGGCAATCGCTTTGCGCCAGCCCGGTCCGATGGTCAGGCCGACCAGTTTTTTGAAATTGACCGTGATGCTGCCGCAGTGTTCATAAGGGCTGCTGTCGGTGTGCGCCTCGACTTCATGAATTTTCAGATCGAGATCGATAGTCAGGCGCAGCCACATGTTGTGCACCGGATCACCCGGCTGGCGTTCGCGTCCGCCGTCGCGGCGTGAATGCACATAGGTTTTGGTGTCGACGAGATGACCCTCGATGTCCCACAGACCGTCTTCGCGCTCATAACCTTTGCATTCGACGGCACGGGTGTGTTTCAGCGTGCGGGGGGCGGGGGCGGGCAACGGCATGACACGGACTCCGGTTTCAGGGGTTTGTTGATGCCGCGGCGCGGCGGATTTCCAGTGCGGCGAGCACTTCGCGCTTGCGGGCGGGACTGTAGGTGGACCAGTAGGTAATTTCGTCGAGCGTGCGATGGCAACCGATGCACAGACCCTGCGCGTAATCCATCAGGCAGATGTGCACGCAGGGAGAGTCTTCCCGCTGGTTGGGCGATTCGATGGTCACGCGGCTTTGGCGCGAATGGCGCGGGCGACCCGCGACAGCGTGGGCCGGCCGAGGAAATCGCAGATGTAATCGCCGGCGGCAATCAGCTTGTTCATGTCGATTCCGGTTTCAATGCCCAGTCCGTCCAGCAGATACAGCACGTCTTCGGTGGCGACATTGCCGGTGGCGCCCTTGGCATAAGGGCAGCCGCCCAGTCCCGACACCGAGCAGTCGAAGGTGGCCACGCCGCATTCAAGCGCCGCGTACATATTGGTCAGCGCCTGACTGTAGGTGTCGTGAAAGTGGCCGGCCAGCCGTTCCACCGGAATATGTTTTGCGACGGACTCAACGACCCGGCGTGTTTTGCCGGCGGTGCCGGTACCGATGGTGTCGCAGATGGTGATTTCATAACAGCCCATCGCGTCCAGGGCCTTTGCAACATGCACCACGGCGGCAGGATCGACCTCACCTTCATACGGGCAGCCCAGGCAAACCGAAATGTCGCCGCGCACCCGCAAGCCGCGGGCGATGGCGGCCTTGGCTACTGCTTCAAAGCGCGCAAGGCCTTCGTCGATGCTGCAATTGGTATTGCGTTGTGAAAACTTTTCGCTGGCGGCACCGAACACCACGACTTCTTCAGCGCCTGCAGCGATGGCGCCTTCCAGGCCCTTCATATTGGGCACCAGCACCGGATAGTTGACGCCGGGTTTGCGGCGGATTCCCGCCATGACTTCGGCGTTGTCCGCCATTTGCGGCACCCATTTTGGCGACACGAAGGCAGTCGCTTCGATCATCTTGAGCCCGGCGTCCTGCAGGCGGTGAATCAATTCGATCTTCACGGTGGCCGGAACCGGCGTGGATTCGTTCTGCAGCCCGTCACGCGGGCCGACTTCAAGGATGCGTACGGTTTTCGGCAATGCCATCGGAAGATCTCCGTTCAGTCGGGTACGTGCCCGGATTCAGCGTTTTTTGCGTTTGCCGGCGGGCTTATTAGCAGCCTTGGGTGCTTCCGTCCATGACGGTTTGCGCTTTTCCAGGAATGCGCTCAGACCTTCCTGTGCTTCCGGCGTGGCCCGCAGATCGGCGATGATCTTCGATGTTTCGGCGACGATGCCGGCGCCGATCGGGCTGTGGGCGCTTTGCGGAATCAGCTGCTTGATGGTTTGTACGGCACGCGGTCCGCTCGTATACAGCTGGCCGAGCATTTCGCCGACACGCACGGCCAGGCCCGGCTCTTCAACGATGTCGTGCACGAGGCCTGTGCGCCAGGCTTCCGCAGCATCGAACTCTTCACCTGACAGCATGTAGCGCCGTGCCTGGCGTTCACCCATCGCGCTGATGACGTAGGGGCTGATCATCGCCGGGATGATGCCGATTTTGACTTCGGAAAGACGGAAGGTCGCCGTGTGTGCGGCGATGGCGATGTCACAGGCGGCGATGATGCCGCAGCCGCCGCCGCGGACGGCGCCGTGAACCGCTGCAACCGTGGGTTTGTTCAGCGTATACAAGGCGTGAAACATGCGCGCCGACTCGGTGGCGTTGCGGTAGTTCTGCGCCTTGGTGAATGTTGCGCTTTTGCGCATGTGTGCGATGTCTGCGCCGGCGCAGAAGCTTTTGCCTGCACCGGCAATTACCACCGCGCGAATCGAATCATCCTGGGCGATTGCTTCCAGCACATCCGTCAGCGCAGCCACCATTTCTGGGTCGAATGCGTTATGCACTTCCGGGCGATTGAGGGTGACAGTGACATTGCCGTAGTCATCGACCCGGGTCAGCACGCGTGCGCTGGCTTTGGATTTGCTCATGATCTGTCCTCAATCGTGATCTGGGGTGGCCGGGCGGTCTGCAGGGGACGCGGCGCGCCGCTGTGTGGGCTGCGGCCATGCCGGTTACGGGCGATTATACGCATCGGCGTTATCACGGGCGCCGCGGTTTCCAAGGTGTGGATGGGTTTTGCTCGCGGGTCCTTCTCGCGTGCATGTTGTTTCGTTATGACACTGGCGAAGATGTGTTTCCGGCTTTCCGAAGAGCGTGTATCACCTACGGCGATAACGACCGGTTACCAGGGACCCTGAGCCAGCCAGCGTTCGATCTGCGGCAGGCGGTCCGAACCCCAGAACGGTTCTCCGTCGATGACGAAATAGGGCGAACCGAAGACGCCGCGTTCGACCGCGGTATCGACCTCGGTTTTCAGTCGTTCCTTGACCGCCGGATCGGTGAGGGCCTGAGAAACGGCCTCCTTCTCATGCCCCAGTTTGGCCGCGACATTGACAGTGATTTCCGGATTGGAGATGTCGCGGTCTTCGACGAAATAGGCGCGATACAGCGCCAGCGCCAACACTTTGGCGGCGGCCGGATCGCGGTCATGCAGCCAGTAGAAGGCGCGGCAGGGCGCCGGCGTGGCAACCGGAAATTTCGACGGCATCCTGAACGGCAAATCGAACCAGCGCGCCGAGCGTTTGAGGTCGTGCGTGGCGTAACTGCCTTTGAGGGGGATGGTGGTCAGCGGTTGCTGGCCGGTGATCTTGAATACCGCGCCAAGCAGGATTGGTCGCCAAATGGTGGTTCGATCATGTTTCGCCGCCAGCGCCTCGATCTGGGCGGCTGCGAAATAACCGTAGGGCGAGGAAAAGTCGAAATAGAAATCCAGGGGGCGGGTCATGTAATCCTCCTGATCGATACGATGGGCATTCTTGCCGTGTACGTAATGCTATTATAACTATTTGTTTTTATTAATTTATTTTATAACGTTGACGTAAACGTAATTCTTGCTGCGGCGCTATGTTCGGGGTGTTTTCGCGGCATCGCCATCGTTCAGCAGGCGTTGGCATTGTGTCGAGAAAAAGTTGATTTCATTGAGCATGACTTCGACGTCTTCACGCTGCTGTTCGAGTTGCGCACGACGACGTTCCAGTTTGACGGCAAATTCTTCCAGTTGGCGGCGTTCGTCGTTGGCGAGGTCATACAGCTGGAACAGTTCACGCAGCTCGCTGAGGGAAAACCCCAGGCGCTTGCCGCGCAGGGCCAGTTTGAGGCGGACGCGGTCGCGGTGGCTGTAGATGCGGTTGATGCCTTCGCGAGTCGGCGTGACCAGCCCCTGATCTTCGTAATGACGCAAGGTTCGGGTGGTGACACCGAATTCCCGGGCGAGCTCGCTGATGTTGTAGGTTTTGCTCATTGTGCCGTGCAGCAGACGCAGGTAAGATAATATTTGAATCTGTATAACATTGCTCTTACGTAAACGTCAATCAAATCTTGGCCTGAATAAGACTTCTTAAAACAGGATCTTATCGTTCGGCAGCGTCTCGACTGCCCGAATTAAGAATTGAAAGCCCGACATGACTTCAAAACAGAAACCCCAGCCCGAAGCCCAAACACTGGATCCCGCCGCGATGGCCAAGCTGTACGCCGATATCGCTGAAAAAAGCGGCGCCCTGATCGGCAAGTTCATGACCCGCGCAGCCGGTCAAGGTTTGCCGGAAATCAAGGACGAGCTGGGCATTGCCAAGGCCTTTTTTGATGCCTGGGGTCAGGTGTTTGCCGATCCCATGCGCATGGCCGAAATGCAGATGAAGCTGTGGCAGGACTATTTGTCGTTGTGGCAGAACTCGATGCTGAAAATGCTGGGGCAACAAGCCGCGCCAGTCGCCGAGCCCGGCAAGACCGACCGGCGTTTCCGCCATGACGACTGGGAAAACAATTTTCTCTATGACTACGTCAAGCAGTCCTACCTGATCGCTGCGCGACATCTGCATCATTCACTGGCCAGCGTTGACGGTCTTGACGAAAAGACCGCCAAAAAAGTGGATTTCTATACGCGTCAGTACATCGACGCACTGTCACCGTCGAATTTTCTGATCACCAATCCGGAGGCGATGCGCGAAACCGTCAATTCCGGCGGGCAGAACCTGATCAAGGGATTGAACAACCTGCTGGAAGATCTGTCACGCGGCAACGGTGAACAGCTGAAGGTGCGTATGACTGACAGCGAGGCTTTCAGCCTCGGCGGCAATCTGGCCACGACCAAAGGCAAGGTGGTGTTCCAGAACGACATCATGCAGCTGATCCAGTACGAACCGCTGACCGACAAGGTCCATGCGACGCCGCTGCTGATCATTCCGCCGTGGATCAACAAGTTCTACATTCTCGACATGCGCGAGAACAATTCCTTCGTGCGCTGGGCGGTGGAGCAGGGCCACACGGTGTTCATCATTTCCTGGGTCAATCCCGACGAGACGCTGGCCCACAAACGCTTTGACGATTATCTGACCGAAGGGTCTCTGGCAGCGCTCGACGTGATCCGTGACATTACCGGCGAGGCCAAAGCCAATGTGATCGGTTACTGCCTCGGCGGAACGCTGCTGGCCAGCACGCTGGCCTGGCTGGCAGCGAAGAAGCAGGAACGCATCAGCAGCGCGACCTTCTTTGTGACCATGATCGATTTCGAGCGGCCCGGCGAGCTCGAGGTGTTCATCGACGAGCAGCAGGTCAGCGCTTTGGAAAAGAAAATGGAAAAGCGCGGTTATCTCGAAGGCTCGGAGATGGCGACCACCTTCAACATGCTGCGTGCCAACGACCTGATCTGGTCATTCGTGGTCAACAATTATCTGTTGGGCCGCGATCCCTTCCCCTTTGATCTTCTGCACTGGAACGGCGATTCGACGCGCATGCCGGCGGCGATGCACAGCTTTTATCTGCGCAACATGTATCTGAAAAACCTGTTGCGCGAGCCGGGTGCACTGACCATTGCCGGCATTCCGATCGACATTACGCAGGCGAAAACGCCGGCGTATTTCATCTCGACGGTCGAAGACCACATCGCGCCCTGGCAGTCGACTTATGGCGGCGCACGACTGCTCAAGGGCCCGGTGCGATTTGTGCTCGGCGGCTCCGGCCACATTGCCGGCATCATCAATCCGCCGGCTGCCAACAAATACGGTTACTGGACGAACAAGAAACTGCCTGACCAGCCCGAAGAGTGGCTGT
>JBILYA010000052.1:0-9594 GCA_044378065.1 Burkholderiales bacterium
GATTTTGACGAGGCTGGAGGCGGTGATTTCCTTGTAGAGCAGGCCATAGAGGTTGATCAGCAGGTGATCGTCATCACCGGGGATGCGCGCCGTGATGTGGTTGTAGATCAGGTCGGTCATGCCGTAGACGTCGGTCAGCCGGTAACAGGCGGCGAGATTGAGCCGTGTTTCCCATTCCTCGGGGCTGACATCGTCCTTGATGCTGCGGAACTGCGTCGAATAGTTGGCGGTCACAGGCTTGTCCAGTGCAGGGCGTTTTTGATGCGGCTGAATGATAAAAAAGGGGAAAAACTGTGCCGCGGGCAGGGGGAATTATATATGCCGCATCCGCGGTTTGACTGGTGCGGTTCCGTATCCTAGACTTGCGTTCCCCTCTGAGGCTCCGGACTTTTTGTCCTCACGGATCACCAACTTTTTATTCGGAAATTCATGAACCAGACCGCAAATAACGCCGCTGTTGCCGGCAAGGAACACTGGACCCGCAAGGGCGACGTCAAACTGTTTCTGTGGGAAAAAGCTGCCGCTGACGGCAAGGGTGCAAACGGCACGGTGCTGTTCGTGCACGGTTCGTCGATGGCCTCTCAGCCGACCTTTGACCTGCACGTGCCGGGCCGTCCGGATTCCTCAGTGATGGACTGGTTCGCGCAACGCGGCTTCAATACCTGGTGCGTTGACATGGAGGGCTACGGCCGCTCCGACAAATCGCGCGACATCTATTTCGATATCGCCAACGGCGCCGACGATCTTGAGGCCGCGAGCGATTACATCATGAAGACCACGGGCGCGAAGCAGTTCATGGTCTACGGCATTTCGTCGGGTGCGTTGCGCGCCGCGATGTTTGCCGAACGCCACCCGGAGCGTGTGTCGCGTCTGGCGCTGGATGCTTTTGTCTGGACCGGCAAGGGCAGCCCGACGCTCGAAGAGCGCGCCAAGAAGCTCGACCAGTGGCGCTCAATGAAACGCCGTCCGATCGACCGCGCTTTCATGCATTCAATTTTTACCCGCGACCATCCGGGATGTGCCGAGCAAAGCGTCATTGAAGCCTTTGCCGATGAAGTGCTCAAGCTTGATGATTCCGTACCGACCGGCACCTATCTCGACATGTGCGCCAACCTTCCTGTTGTTGACCCCGCAAAAATCAAAGCGGCAACGGTGATCATGCGCGGGCAATGGGACGGCATCGCCAGCATGGAAGACCTGCTCGATTTCTTCAACCGGCTGCCCAATCCGGACAAGTCTTTTGCTGTGATGGCCGGTATTTCGCATGCCAGTTTCCAGCAGATCAACTACCGTACGGTCTATCACATCCTGCATTCGTTCTTCATCCAGCCGGAACCAATTTATCGAGGATAGTGTCTGTGCCGTGGCAGCACGTTGCGGGCTGCTACACTGCAGCAGCAGTGCCCGAGACGGTGCTTGCGGCGACTGAATCAACGGCGACTGAATTAATTAAAACTAACGAGGAGATTCACCATGAACAGACTGCAAATCGGCCTTGCCGGCGCGGTATCGGCACTGGCGCTGGCTGTTGCTTCCGGGCCCGCATGGGCTCAGGCCTACCCGGCTAAACCGGTCCGTATCATCGTTCCGTTCGGTGCGGGCGGCGGCACCGATATCCAGGGACGCCTGCTGGCACAGAAGTTCCAGACCAGCATGGGTCAGAATTTCCTGGTTGAGAACCGCGCGGGTGCTTCCGGCCTGATCGGCGCCGAGTTTGTCGCGCGCGCCCCGGCCGACGGCTACAACATCCTGTTCACCACGGCTTCGCTGGCCGTCAATGTCCAGCTTTACGCGAAGCGCCTGAAGTTTGATCCGGTGAATGATCTGGAACCGGTGAGTTGGGTGTCTTCGGTGCCGCTGGTGCTGACGCTGCATCCCAGCGTTCCCGCGAAGAACCTGAAAGAGTTTGTCACGCTGGCGAAAAAACCCGGTGGCAACTTGATCGCTGCGCACAACGGCGCCGGCACCACCAGCCATCTGTCGGTGGAAATGCTCAAGCTGTTCGGCGGTGCCAAAGTGACCCCGGTGCCGTACAAGGGCGGTGGCCCGGCGATGGTGGCGCAGATCAGCGGCGAATCGGATTTCACTTTCGCGACTGCGCTTGCCGTTCAGCCCTTCTTGAAAACCGGCAAGGTGCGTCCGATTGCAGTGACCACAGCGAAAAAATCGTCGGCGTTCCCGGATCTGCCGACGATGACTTCGATGTTCCCCGAGTTTGAGGCGGATAACTGGTACGCCATGTTCCTGGCCAAAGGCACTTCCAAGGACATCATTGCCAAGGTGAACGCCGAGATCCTCAAGGCACTGAAAGCACCTGACCTCAACGACTTCATCCGCAAGGAAGGCGGCGAGCCGGTTGGCAGCACGCCGGAAGAACTGGCGGCTTATTTCAAACGCGAGAACGCCAAGTATGCGAAGGTGATCAAGGCGGCGAACGTTGTTGCTGATTAATTGCCGGATTTGAATGACTTGAAACGCCCGCTTCCAGCGGGCGTTTTTCTTTGGGTCGCCGGGATTGATTACCGGGTGTTTTTTCCGTGATCGGCATGCGGTCAAAAAATAAATAAAATCATATTCATATGAATCATATTCGAATGATCCGGCGGGTCAGGATGAGTCTGTGCGGCCTGCTCTTCTTTGCCGTGCACGTCAGCCATGCAGCAGAACCGGCAAGCTTTCCATCGCAGCCGCTGCGTATCGTCGTTCCAGCGCCGGCTGATGGCGGAATCAGCCTGCAGGCTCGGATGCTGGCGCCGGTGATGCGCGAACATCTCGGGCAGCAGGTGCTGGTCGAACATCGTGCAGGGGCCGCAGGCGTGACCGGCGCGGCAGCGGTAGCACGCGCACCCGCGGATGGGCACACGCTGTTACTGGCTTCCACGGCATTGGCGGTCAATGCCGCCTGGCTGCCCGAGCAGATGCCCTTTGACCTGTTGTCGGATTTTGCACCGGTGAGTTTGCTGTCCACGGCGCCGCTGGTGCTGGCCGTTCATCCGGGTGTTCCGGCGAAGTCCGTTCCCGAACTGGTAGCGCTGGTGAAACGGGGGCGACCGGCGGTAAGGGCCGGCGGCAATGCGGCCGGCAGCCTCAGTCATGTCGCGCTGTCATTGTTCACGCGCGCTGCGGGTTTGCGGATTGAGAGCGTACTGTTCAACGGCGGCGGTCCGGCGATGCAGTCGCTGGTTCATGGCCAGTTCGATGCCTTGTTCGTTTCCGCGCCTGTTGCGCTTCCGTTGGTGAATGCGCAGCGGCTGCGGGCGCTGGCGGTGACTGCGACCGAACCCTTGCGGCCGCTGGCGGCAACGCCCCTGCTGCAACAGTTTTATCCCGGTCTGGTGGTGGAAAATGCCTATGCGCTGCTGGCGCCAGCAGGTACATCGCCGGCGGTGATCACGCGTCTTCACGCCGAGGTGCGGCGTGCTCTGGCGGACACCGTTGTTCGGGAACGTTATGCCGCACTGGGGCTTGTTGCCGTCGGCAGCACTCCCGAGATACTCGGGCAGGCCTTGCGCCGTGATGTCGAGCGTTACACCGGCATGATCCGTCAGGGCCTGTTGCCGCTGCTGTAGTGCCTGTCGTTAACACAGCATGTGGAATGTGCCGTCAGGCCGCAGGTGCCCTGATAGAATCAAGGCACTTTCCCTTGCAGTGAATCAATCAAACCCATGACAGAAATCGATTCGAGCCAGGTGTCCTGGCAGGACCAGTACAAGCTGATGGTCGGCAGCGTGACGCCGCGGCCGATTGCGCTGGTTACCACGCTGGGCCCCGACGGCCCCAATGCCGCGCCCTTCAGTTTTTTCAATGCAGTGGGTTCGGATCCGGCAATGCTGATGTTTTCGGTCGGTGACCGATCCGGTCAGTCCAAGGATACCGTGCGCAATATCCGTGAGACGCCGGAATTTGTCGTGCATATCGTCAGCGACGCGATCAAGGAAAAAATGAACATCTGCGCCGTCGATTACCCCTTCGGCGTCAATGAACTGGAGAAGGCGGGCTTCACCGCTTTGCCCTCACGCAAAGTGAAGCCGCCGCGAATCGCCGAAGCACCGGTGGCGATGGAATGCCGGTTGATGCAGATTGTGGAAATGGGGCGCAAGCCCTATCACGTGGTGTTCGGCGAAGTCGTGTTTTTTCATTATCACGACGGCATCGTCAATGAGCGTTACCACGTTGATGTCGGCATGGTGAATCCGGTCGGGCGTCTTGCCGGGAAAGGCGGTTATTGCAGGGTCACCGACCGTTTTGAAATGCCGCGCATGCCGCTGGGCGGCAAAGCTTCTGCCGAATAGATACCGGCTGTTATCCATAATAATAAAGCTGCATCCATGGAGGACCGCAACGATCCGCAAGGAGCAGCCATGTTTATGCAACGTCTGATCTGTGTCTTTCTGTTGATGTTTGCGGCGCTTGTGCAGGCCGCCGATTACCCGCAACGCCCGGTGCGGCTGGTGGTGCCTTACGCCGCCGGTGGTTCCACCGATACCGTGGCCCGTATCGTCGGTGCGCGGCTCAGCGAACGTCTGGGTCAGCAGATCGTTGTCGACAACCGCACCGGTGCGGGTACGCTGATCGGCACCGAGATTGTCCAGCATGCCACTGCCGACGGTTACGTACTGCTGATGGCGACGCCGCCGCTGGCGGTCAACCCGGCGCTGTACGGCAAAGTGTCCTATTCCGTCGAGCGTGATTTTGTTGCGGTGACCAATATTGCCGGTTCGAGCAATCTGCTGGTGGTGCATCCGTCAGTGGCGGTCAGCAACGTTCGCGAACTGGTCGCTCTGCTCAAGGCGAGCCCCGGCAAATACAGCTACGGCTCCAGCGGTGTTGGCGGTGCGGGTCATCTGGCGATGGCGCTGTTCCTCAGCATGGCCGGTGCCGAAGCGCTGCACGTGCCGTACAAGGGCGGCGCGCCGGCAGTGGCCGATCTTGTTGCCGGCCGGCTCAACCTGATGATGGCGAATCTGACGACGGCGCAACCGCATATCCGTGCCGGCAAACTGCGCGGTCTGGGCGTGGGCAAGACCAAGCGCTCACCGCTGTTTCCGGAAATGCCGACCATCTCCGAGGCCGGTGTCAAAGGTTACGAAGCCAACAACTGGAACGGTGTGGTGGCCCCGACGGGCGTGCCGCGCGCTGTGGTTGACCGGCTTTACCGCGACATCACGGCAACACTGAAAGAAACCGCAATCACGGATCGTATGCAGGCTGCCGGCCTCGAACCCATCGGCGATTCGCCCGCCGAATTTGCGCAGTATCTGAAGGCCGAGGCCGCGAAGTGGGGCCAATTGGTCAAGACCGCCGGCATCAAGGCCGAGTAAATTATATTTTTATCAAGGAGTTATTGAATGGCTGCAGTCACCAACAAGCGTCCGCCTTTCGACAAGGTCATCGTTGACCTCGCCAACTACGCACACGGTTACAAACCGACCAGCAAGCTGGCGTTTGAAACCGCGCGGCTGACGCTGATCGACAGCCTGGCCTGCGCATTCGAGGCGCTGGCCTATCCCGACTGCACCAAGCTGCTGGGCCCCGTCGTGCCCGGCACCATCGTGCCCAACGGTGCGCGCGTGCCCGGCACCAGCTACGTACTCGATCCGGTAACGGCAGCCTTCAATGCCGGCGCACTGATCCGCTGGCTGGATTTCAACGATGCCTTTTATGGCCGCACGGTGATTCATCCGTCGGACAACATTGGCGCCATCCTGATGACCGCCGACTGGCTGTCACGCACGCGTCAGGCTGCGGGCAAGGCGCCGCTGACCATGCGCGACGTGCTGTCGGCGATCATCAAGGCCTATGAAGTGCAGGGCGGCCTCGCACTCGAAAACGGATTCACCGCCGCCGGCCTGGATCACACCATCCTGGTCAAGATCGCAACCACCGCAGCGGTGTCGCAGCTGATCGGCTGCACGCGCGATGAAGTGATCAATGCGCTGTCCAATGCCTGGGTCGACGGCCACGCGCTGGCGACCTATCGCCGCAAGCCCAATACCGGCGCGCGTAAATCCTGGGCCGCAGGCGATGCGTCGGCACGCGGCGTGTGGTTGTCGCTGATGGCGAAAAAAGGCGAGATGGGTTATCCCTCGGCGCTGACTGCGCCGAAGTGGGGGTTTTATGAAGTGCTGTTCGACGGCAAGCCCTTCAAATTCCAGCGACCGCTGGGCAGTTATGTCATCGAAAACACGCTGTTCAAGATTCCCTATCCGACGGCTTTTCACGGACAGACCGGCGTTGAAGCGGCAATCAAGCTGCATCCGCTGGTGAAAGACCGGCTCGATGACATCAAGTACATCGAAGCGCGCGGTCACAATTCGACCATGGTCATTCTTGACAAGACCGGCCCGCTGGCCAACTTTGCCGACCGCGACCATTGCATGCAGTACATGATGGCCATCGGCCTGATTTTCGGCGACATGACCGCCAAACATTACGAAGACGAGATTGCTGCCGACCCGCGCATCGACAAGCTGCGCGAGAAAATCCGCCTGACGGAATACGAACGCTATGAGCGCGAATACCACGATCCCGCCAAGCGCACCAACGCCAATTCGATCCAGGTATTTTTCAAGGACGGCAGCAAGACGCCGCTGTCGGAAGTGAACTATCCGTTGGGCCACCGCCAGCGCCGGAAGGAAGGTATCCCGGCAGTGATGAAAAAATTCAATGAAAACACCGCGATGGTATTTGCGGCGAAGCAGAAGGCGGCGATTGTTGCGGCCTGTACTGACGCGAAAAAACTCGAGGCAATGGCTGTCCACGAGTTTGTCGATCTGCTGGTGCGTTGATGGGGGTGATTGAGGCGAAACTGGCGGCGATGGGCTACAGCCTGCCGCAGCCGCGCAAGTTTCCCAATCCCAACCGCTGCGGCTGCGTGCGTGTCGGCAATATCCTGTTTGTATCGGGTCACGGTCCGCACCACCCGGGTATGCAGATCCGCGAGCACGGCAAGCTGGGTCAGGACATGACGGTGGAAGAGGGTTACAAGGCGGCACAGGCTGCCGCATTGGCGATCCTTGCGACGGTCAAGGCCGAAGCCGGCGATCTTGACCGCGTCAAGCGCGTGATCCGGCTGTTCGGTATGGTTAACAGCACGCCGGATTTTACGGATCACCCGAAGGTGATCGACGGCGCCTCCGACCTGTTCTACCAACTGTTCGGCCCTGAGGGCGGTTGCCATGCGCGGTCGGCGGTCGGCATGGCAGGCCTGCCGCGCGGGCAGGCGGTTGAAATCAACGGTGAATTCGAACTGCGCGACTAGTCCCGGAATCAGGGCTTCGCAGGATCAGGCCTGCGAATACATTTTCCTTCCCGGCGTCGGCAACTCGGCGCTGAGAATGGCGCCGCCTTCGGAATCGACGATGTACAGCGTGTGCGGATCCAGTACGCCGTAAGCGCAGTTGGTGACGACGTCGCTTCCCGGCGAATCAATGCGGTACAGCGGTTCGCCGCGGTGATTGAATATCCACACCGCACCCATGTCCGGGTGCGCCACTGCCAGTCCGTCATCGGCATCAATCGCCATGCCATCGGGGCCGCGACCTCCGGTCATCTGGATGAACACGCCCATCCGCGACACCGTACCGTCCGGCAGCAGCGGCAGCCGCCACACCGCATTGGCGCGTGTGACCGCAACAAACAGCGTGTTCTCGGCCTTATTCAGCACGAGACCATTGGGGCTGGGGATGTTGTCGGCGATGCGTTCGAGTTTGCCGTTGTTGCGCAACCGGTAGACCGCCCCCGTCGGATTCTGCAGGCCGCTCTGGCCCTGATCGGTGAAGTAGAGATCGCCATTGTTGGCAAAGACCAGATCATTGAGGCCCTTGAAGGTTTCAAGGTTGTAACGGTTGATCAGGGTTTCGATGCGGCCGCGTTTGGCATCGAGCAGCATCAGGCCACGCTTGTGGTCGGTGACAAAAATGCGGCCGTCCTTATGAATCTTCAGGCCATTGGGTTCGCCGTCGTATTCCACGACGAGATCCCATTTGCCGTTCGGCGTGATGCGGAAAATGCGGCCGAAGGGGATGTCGGTGACATACAGATTGCCCTTGCGGTCAAACGACGGCCCCTCGAGGAAGCAGCCGCCATGTGGTGCAGGTCGGCCTGCGGCGAGGCGCTCGGCAGACACTTTGGTGCGGCGGAATTTTTTCGGCAGTTCGGCGAAAACATCGGCAGTGAAACGCTCGGGCGGTGCGAAGAAGCTCATGATTTCTCTATATGGACTGGTGATCGGATGGTGCGGGAATTGTATGCCAGAATCCGGCGCAAGCCATTGACTGTAACGCCATGAAAAAACCGCTCGAAGTCCTCAAGCTCTACGCTGACCATGACTACACGCTGAACGGCACGCTGGCCAGCCGCGCCGCGCTGAATCCAGACCGCCCGTTCATGTTTTATCGTGATCGCGTCTGGACATGGGGTGAGTTTGCACAAAAAGTGGATGCCGCCGCCCGGGTGCTCGCCACCCGTGGTGTTGGCAAGGGCGATCGCATGGGCGTGATGGCGCGTAATTGCGACGGTCATGTTGTGCTGCTGTTTGCACTGTCACGACTCGGCGCGATCATGGTCCCGGTCAATCCCGAATTCGGTGTCGAAGAAGCGAAGTATGTTTTGCATCACGCCGAAGTCAGTGCCGTTGCGGCGACGCAGGACACGCTGGACATCGCACGCCAGGCCGCTGCCGGGTTGAAGACGCCGGCGTGGTTTGTGACGCTGGATGCCGCTGTGACTGATGCTCCGCTGCTCGATGATCTGATCAAAGCGGCACCGCAGTTCGCCCTGCCCAGGGATGTGAAGGGCGATGCGACCTGTCTGATCGTTTACACCTCGGGCACCACGGGCTTCCCCAAGGGAGCGATGCACAGTCAGAAAAGTTTTGTCACCGGCGGCGAGGCTTTTGTCCAGCGCGTCTACCTGCAGGACGATGACCGCGTGATGGTGGTCCTGCCGCTGTTCCACATCAACGCGATGTTCTACTCGGTGGCCGGCACGCTGGCCGCGGGTGCGAGCATGGTGATCATCCCGAAATTTTCCGCTTCGACGTTCTGGCAGACTGCTGTTGACGTTGGTGCGACCGAGGTCAATATCATCGAGGCCATCGGCAGCATCCTGCGCGCGCGGCCGCGCAGCGAATTCCGGCCTGATCACAAAATCACCAAGGTCTATGGTGTGCGCGCCAGCATGGATGAAACTTTCAAAAACGAGTTCAACATCCCGCACCGTATCGGCGGCTATGGCATGACCGAGATCCCCGGCGTGACCTGCAATCCCTTTGAAGGTCTGCAGAAACTCGGCAGCATGGGCCCGATCGGCCGCCATCCTGATCCGGCAAGACCGTGGGCGCAGTGCCGCGTGGTCGATGATGAAGGTGTGGATGTCGCTGATGGCGTACCGGGTGAACTGTGGGTCAAGACGCCGATCATCATGCAGGGCTATTTCCGCGATCCCGGGCAGACGGCCAACACCTTTCATGAAGGCTGGTTCAAGACCGGCGATCTGGTCAAACGCGACAGCGACGGTTATTTCTATTTCATTTCGCGCAAGCGCGACATCATCCGCCGGCGCGGAGAGAACATTGCGGCAGCGGAACTGGAT
>JBILYA010000053.1:0-9583 GCA_044378065.1 Burkholderiales bacterium
CCCCAAGGGGGGGGGCATGACAATAATTGTCACATCTTGCCCTTGATTGTTTGAGTTGACCGGATGCCCCATATTGCGGACGTCGCTGACCAGCTTAACGGATCTCAGCACTGTGACCTTCTGCACATCTTTGCTGAAAATACTCAAGTCTGGATTAAAAAGTTTATATAAATCAAATAGTTAAATTATATCCTCGGGGGAGGGTTTTCTACCGTGATGAGGTGGTACGTCCTTTGCGTGTCAGTTGCACGCGGGTTACTTCCTGCTAAACGCCTGACCAATCTTTAAGGAGCATCGACAATGAGAAACATGCAAAAAGGCTTCACGCTGATCGAACTGATGATCGTCGTTGCGATTATCGGCATTCTGGCCGCTATCGCGATTCCGCAGTACCAGGACTACATCACGCGTGCGAAGTGGCAGGACAACATTTCGCGCGTTCAGTCCTACAAAACGGCGATTGCCGAATGCCTGCAAAACAACAATGGCTTCATCACGCTGTGCGATACGACCGACAAGATCAGCGCCACCACTGGTGCTGTGCCCCCGCCGGCAGGTGGCAATCTGTCCGCCTTTACGCAAACTGGCACGACCGGTGCCTTGGTGCTGACTGGCACGGCGTCTGTTGGCGAATGCGTTGTGACCATTACCCCGTCCGCAGGTACCACTTCGGTAACCTGGGGCTACACGAATAGCGGCACGGGTTGCGGCAAATCGAAAACCGGCGTGGGTACCTGATCCATCGCCTGTTGTTGCAAGAACCCCGGTTCGCCGGGGTTTTTTTTGTCCTGATTTTTGCGATTATGTTTTGTGGTGAAGCTGAACGATCAGGACGGTCGCAGATTTTGAGTGATAACGGCCCGCGGGGTAATTTGAAATCCCAGTTCATTGAGCATGTAAGCAATAACCTCGCGGAATGGCGGACGGTTCTGCGTCGGCCCGTGTCGTGGCCTTTGATGGCGGTAGCAGCGTATGTCTTCCTGGCGCCCAATGTCGATTTTGCTGAAAAGCTGGCCTGGCATGACGGCCAACGAATCGCGCAGTTGGCTGTCATTAGCCTGGTGGTGCTGGTATTGACTGCATCCAGGGCCAAAGTCGCGTTTGCCGGAGCATGGGCAGATTTGCCGCGCTGGAGTCGATGGACCTTGGGGGTTGTTTTCACGCTCGCTATTGTCTCTGCCGTACAAGCACCGCTGCCGCGCTGGGCGATGCTGGAATGGGGTATGTCAGTACTGTTGCTAACAACCGCTCTTTCAGTAGCTGCTGCCCGGAGGCAGTTCGGCGAATCGATGGACAAGCTGCTGGTCCTGCTGTTGTTCAGCACAGCACTTGCTTATGCGGTGACGACTAGCGGTGTATACCTGCTGATGTTGCTGGTCGGCCCGGTTTATGGGCAGGGATTTGACATGCGCGAACTCTATACCGGTTTTTCAAATATCCGGTTTTTCGGACACGTGCAGACCATGCTGCTACCGTTCCTTCTCTTGCCGGCATTGTACTGGGGCACGACCCGGGGGCGACTTGTGCTGTTGTGGAGCGTCCCCGCAATCTGGTGGATGCTAGCGATTGGTTCAGGTACGCGCGGAACCTGGGCTGCGCTTGCGGCCGGCATTTTCGCTGCGTTATGGTTTGGCGGTCGTAGCGGTCGTAAATGGGCATCCTGGCAGCTTGGCGGATTTCTGAGCGGATTGATGTGTTACTTGCTGTTCGTTTTGGGAGTGCCGCAACTCTTTGATCTGCCGGTGTCATTCTTGCATCGAACGGGTGATATTGTTTCGCTATCACTACGCGAGGTCATTTGGTCATTGGCGTGGCAATACGCCTTGGATCATCCGTGGTTAGGCATCGGTCCGATGCACTTTGCGTATTGGGCCAAAGTGGTTGCGGCGCATCCACATAACGCAGTGCTGCAGTGGCTCGCGGAATGGGGCATTCCCGCAGCCATCCTCTTGCTCGTTTTATGGGCTGCCGGAGGCATGGCACTGGCGGTTTACGTGCGGCGCACAGCAGTGCAGGGTGATGACGTCGCGCGGCTTTTTAACGTTGCTTTGCTGGCTGCGCTGACCGGGGTTTCGGCGCAGGCGATGGTTGACGGTGTTTTAGTTATGCCGGTCAGCCAGATGGTGCTGGTGCTGCTCGCCGGCTGGGCTATGGGGGTGATGTGGCATCTTAAACCAATACAGATCATCGGTACAACAGAACGGGCGTTGTTGGCGCTGACGGTAATTTTTGCGGCGAGCGTGAGCGTTTGGGGCGTGACGCCGGAAATTGGTGATCTATTGGCGCGATACACAGCGTTTACTGAAGTGCGCTATGAAAATGAGTTTCTGCTGCCGCGGTTCTGGACGCAGGGTTGGATCAGGCCGTAGCGTCAGGTAAAGAGTTTTCTACACCGGGTAAACGTCAATGATAGGTTGCATATTATGATAAAGTTAATTTGTAATATTGGTTAAGTCAGAGAGTGAATTGAATGTTTGCTCCCCGGTAGCGGCTTATACGCTACCGAATTTCAGAAATACTTTATCAACCTGACTATTGAACGAGCGATGTCCATCCTGACTTGGTTTGATACCAAAGAAGTTGACGAGTTTGCCCGCACGCTTGCGGGCGATCTGATCGGACGGTTTCCGCCGCCGCCCGGACCCGCCAAAAAGGCAACGCCGGAGCGCCTGCACAATACGCATAACGCAATCGTGTCGCGAGCGGCGGCTTTTGCGCGAATGCATAAAATCAACTGGTTTAAAAAAGCGCATTTGGGAAATACGTTCAAATGGGCGCTGCTGGATGCTGGTTATGATCAGGAATTTGTGGACATCATGACTCATGATCTGCTGCTGGCGATTACACCCGTAAGGCAGAAAACCTAGCTTCGCTCTGATGAAAAAGCTGTTGCAGCGCGTGTGGCGAGCTGTCAAAGGACGGGGGGATGAATCAGGGCCATCGAACCTTGAACAGATCTTCGAGCCCGCGCTCACTGCACATCAGGCCGGTCGGATTGCCGAGGCGCAGAGAGAGTATCAGCGCATCCTCTGGCAGAGTCCCGACTATGCACCTGCGCTGCATTTCCTCGGCGTCAGTCATGGGCAGACTGGCAATTTCGCAGAGGCCGAGCGCCTGATCCGGCAATCAATTGAACTTCAGCCATTGCCTGATTATTTCAACAATCTCGCCTTTGTGCATGATCGACAGGGCAGATTTGATGATGCGGTCATGGCCTATCGCAATGCATTGAAGCTGGCCCCGGCCAATAAAGCATCTACGCAGCGCAGTCTCGGCGACATGTTGTTGCGGACGATGCGTTATGCTGAAGCTGAGCCTGTCTATCGCGAAGTGCTTGTTTCGCAGCGAGATGATGCCGAACTGCATTTTAGACTTGGCCTGGTGCTTGCTGAACTGAAGAAAACAGATGAGGCGATGGTGGCTTATCGCCAAGCCCTGTCATTACAGCCAGCGTATCCAGATGCTTGGAACAATCTGGGCAATCTGCTTAAGGGGCAGGACCGGGATGCGGAAGCCGAGGAGGCTTATCAAAAAGCACTGCAGCAGCGCCCGGATGACGCCTTGATCCATTGCAATCTTGGACAATTGTTCCAAAAAAATATGCGGCATGCCGAAGCCGCAGCGAAACATCGCCGAGCAGTGACGTTGAAGCCGGATTATCCAGAGGCCTGGGCCAATCTCGGTTTGGCGCTGATGAGCGAGGGGCAAAACGTGGAAGCCGAAGCCGCGTTTCGCCAGGCTTTGTTGCTGCAGCCGGACAATCCGGCGGTGAGTGCCAGGCTTGGGAACCTGCTGGTCAAATCGAATCGCCGTGCGGAGGCCGAGGTCGCCTATCGTCGCGCCTTGGATCTGAAGCCCGATTATTTTGAGGCCTGCAGCAACCTGGCTTCCTGTTTGCAGGACGATGGTCGCATCGCTGATGCGGAAAATTTTTGCCGCCGCGCTTTGGCGCTACAGCCCGACTCTGCAATGGCACACTATAACTTTGGCCGCTTGTTACTGGAAAAAAGACAGTTGGCCGAGGCCGGCGAGGCCTTTGCCCGTGTACTGGAGCTGCAACCCGATGTGGCCGAGGCTCATGATAGTCTTGGTACGGTTTTCCGTGAGTCAGCTCGCTATGCTGAAGCTGAGGCCGCTTACCGCCGCGCACTCGCTTTGAAACCCGAGAGTCCCGGTACCCATGTCAATCTGGGCTCGGTGCTGCAGGCCGGAGAACGCTTCACTGAAGCTGAGTCCGCCTATCGCCAAGCCCTGATCTTGGATGCTGAGCATGATCTGGCACACTACAATCTGGCCCTTTTGCTACTGGCGCAGAAACAATTGTCTGCCGGGTGGGAGGGTTATGAGCGACGCTGGAACCTGAAACTGAAGGGCTTCAATGCATTGCGCCACCAGATTTCGCAGTTGCCCTGGCGCGGGGAGCCCCTGGATGGTCAATTTATCTTGTTATGGCAGGAACAGGGCATAGGCGACACCATGTTGTATGCGGGCATGCTGCACGATCTGATGGCCATGGGGGCGCGCCTTATCATCGAATGCGAAGCGCGGTTGGTGCCGCTGTTCAGGCGTTCGTTTCCACAGGCGCAGGTAGTGACCAGCAGTCATCCGCCGCATCCTGCAACCCTCGAAGCTCGCTGGCAAAGTCCATTTGGGTCCTTATGCCGCAGGTTGCGCGCGCAGTTCGATGCTTTTGCCTGGCGGGGCCCTTATCTGATTCCGGATGCTAAAAGGGTGTCGGCGTTTCGCCAGCGTTACCAAGCATTGGGGCGGGGGCCGGTCATCGGGATCTCCTGGCGCAGCGGTAACTTCAAAGTCGGCACACAAAAAAGTCTGGATTTGGCGCAACTCGCGCCGCTACTGGCCTTGTCCGGAGCGGTGTTCATTAATCTGCAGTATGGCGACTGCACTGCAGATCTGATCCGTTTGAAGAATGAAACTGGTTTGACCGTACACCAAGATGCCTCGGTTGATTCGATGAAAGATCTCGACGGATTTGCCGCGCAGGTGGCGGCGATGGATCTGGTGATATCCACCAGTAATAGTACGGTCCATTTTGCCGGCGCGATGGATATCCCTGCCTGGATGTTGTTACCTCGCGGCGGCAGTGCTTTGCTGTGGTACTGGTTTACGGAGGGCGATGACAGTCCATGGTATCCGCGCCTGCGCATATTTCGGCAGGGTACTCCAGGCGACTGGTCGGGCTCCCTGACACCTGCTACCCGGGCGCTGGAGGAATTCATTGCGGAGTTCCGCAGGTAATCGCATGCGATACAGCCTTTACCGCGATTTTTTGTGTGCTAAACGGCTACAGTGATGTCCGCTCTAAATTTTCTCGATGCCCTGCGTTCTCGTTTTAAAAGCCGTGCAGTAACTAAAGCCACGGCTGCGGGGGGCGTGGTGACTGATGTTTTACAGCAGGCACTGGACTTGCTGCGGCAGGGAAAGCTGGAGCAAGCTGAAACGCTGTATCTCGCGCTGCTGCAGCAGGAAGCCGACAATGTCGATGCCTTGCAATTCCTCGGAGTGGTCCAGGCGCAGCGCGGACGTCTGAACGAAGCTGCGAAACTGATGGACCGCGCCATTGAGCTGGCTCCAGATCATGCGACAGCGCATGGTAACCGAGGCAACGTATTGCGCGGACTCGCCCGCCATAAAGAGGCGGTTGCGAGTTATGACCGGGCGCTGGTGCTGGATCCGGAAAACCCGGACACATTGCTCAATCGCGCCGCTGCCCAGGTTGACCTAGGAAAGCCGGAGGCAGCGCTGGCGGATTACGAAGCTGTGCTGGTTATCAACCCCGACCATCGGGTGGCGCGGCTTCGGCGTTGCGAACTGTTGTCGACGCTGCAGCGATATTCCGAGGCGCTGGCCGGTTATGAAGCTGCGCTGCAGGGCGTCGCAGAAGATGCCGATCTGCTGTTCCATTGTGGCGTGTTGCTGGTAAAGATGCGGCGTTACGCCGAGGCCGTAGCGCGTTATGACCAGGCCCTGATGCTGAAACCAGATTATGTGGAAGTGTTAAACAACCGGGGCATTGCGCTGTGGAATGACCGTCTTCATGCCGATGCCGTCACCAGTTACGACCGCGCACTGGCGGTGCGTCCGGATTACGCCGATGCCCACTACAACCGCGGCATTGCACTCGCCGGCTTGAACCGTCATGCCGAGGCCCTTGCCAGTTATGATCGCGCTATTGTCTGTCATCCCGGATATGCGCGGGCGCACAGCAATCGCGGCTCTGCTCTGGTCAGGCTGGAGCAACTCGATGCGGCCCTCGCCAGCTATGACCAGGCGCTGGCTTTGAATCCTCGGCTGACTGACGCCTTGAACAACCGCGGCGGACTTTTTCGCAGGATGGGTTTACACGAGCGGGCAGCACAGGATTATGCAAGGCTGCTCGAATTCGAGCCGCAATATGAACGTGCGGCGGGTAACCAGCTGTACTCCGAAGCCTGGTGCTGCAATTGGGCAGGGTTTTACGACTCACGGGCTAACTTGTTGGAGGCGGTAAGTGCCGGTGGCCATGTGGCCTTGCCCTTTCAGATCGCTGTTCTGTCTGACTCCGCTGAGGAACATCTTGCCTGTGCCCGGTCGTATGTGGCGCGGCGGTACCCGACGACAACCAAGCCTCTTTGGACCGGGGAACGTTACCGGCATGACCGTATTCGCATCGCCTACCTGTCTGCCGATTTTCGCGACCACGCAACTTCCCAGTTGATGGCCGAATTGTTCGAGCGGCATGACCGTGAACGTTTCGAAGTCTCGGCATGGTCTTTCGGCCCTGAAACCGGTGACGCGATGCGCGCACGTCTCCGTTCGGCCTTCGAGCATTTTCATGACGTGCGGGAGATCAGTGACGATGAAGTGGCGGCAGCATTACGGGCTGACGAAATCGATATTGCGGTTGATCTGAAGGGTTTTACGGATGGTTGTCGTCCGGGAATATTTGCGAAGCGCGTGGCGCCGATTCAGGTGAATTACCTGGGTTATCCCGGAACAACGGGCTCGGACTGTATGGACTACATCATTGGCGATGCCGAGGTAATTCCGGAAGGCCATGAAGCGCATTACTCGGAACAGGTGGTGCGCTTGCCCGACAGCTATCAGGTCAATGACACGAAGCGGCTGATTGCTGATCACACGCCTACCCGGTCTGAAGCGGGTCTGCCGGCCTCCGGATTCGTGTTCTGCTGCTTCAACAACAACTACAAGATCACGCCGGAGGTTTTTGACGTCTGGATGCGTCTGCTGAAAGCGGTGCCGGGAAGCGTGTTGTGGCTGCTGGAAGACAATGCGGCGGCTTCGCGCAACCTGCGCCGGGAAGCCGGGGCACGGGGCGTGGATGCGGAGCGACTGGTGTTTGCGGGGCGTGTATTGCCGCCGGCGCATCTGGCGCGGCAGCGTCTGGCAGATCTGTTTCTTGATAACTTGCCGTGTAATGCTCACACCACGGCGAGCGATGCGCTGTGGGCGGGGCTGCCGCTGCTGACTTGCAGAGGCAATGCGTTCGCGGGGCGTGTGGCGGCGAGCCTGCTGCGCGCGGTGGGGCTGCCGGAGCTGATCACTGATGATCTGGGTGCATATGAGGCGCTGGCGCTGAAACTGGCGACAACGCCCGGAGAGCTGGCGGCATTAAAGGCACGGCTAAAACAGAACCGGCTGACCCATCCGCTGTTCGACATCGACCGTTACCGGCGCCATCTCGAATCGGCTTATGTCACCATGATTGACCAGCATCGGCAGGGCAAACCGCCTCAGGCGTTCTCCGTGCAGGCGCTTTCCTGAAGTGTTGATATTCAGCTGAATCCGGTGCTGCCCGGCGCGAATCCACTGCTATGCGCGCAAGCGAGCATTCTTTCCTCAGGCGTTGTTTTTCTTTTGGTTAGCACGACGCGCATGGATTCAATGGCTCTGGGCGTGCGCAGAATTTCGTCCTGCGGCCGGTTGCCGGCGACGAGGGTTTTGCCGAAATCTGTCAGGTTCATCGAAGTCTCAGTGCACTCAAACCGGTAATCCAGCCAGCCGAGTTGCCAGAACCACTGGGTATATTGCAGCCAGGAGTTTTCATTAAAGGCTCTGATATGTGTCAGATCCTGCCACGCACCAAGGGAAAGTTCGTGAGGCACGACGATCGTGAATGTTCCGCCTTCCCGGAGCAATTTCAGGCTGTTGTCCATCAATACCGCCAGCTGTTGAACGGTGGTCAGGGTATCAACAGCGACGATTTCGTCCAGCTGGTTTTCGGCGAGGGTCACCGGTCCCCAGGACAAAGACGCAACGGAAACAGGGAGTTGCAGCGGTAGAGAAAGATCAAGATGCGCGTCGGGATTGGTGTTTGGGTCAATGCCGACGTTCAGATAACCCTGAAGGTATTGCTTGCCCAGAAGATTGAGTCGTGTTGCTTTGCGGGTTGCCACCGCAGGTTCTTTGCCGATGACTGTCTCTATGGTTCTTTCCAGAATGTCTGCAAAGTCAGTGTTGCTGCCGGAAGCATAAAACCGGGACAGGCGGATTTCGCTTTCAATCCGGAACGCCTCACCGGACGATATCTGCTCTGCAACAAAGTCTTCGAACGGCCGCGACCCTGGCGTAAATAAAACTTCCCTGTAAAGGGGTGGTGCCGATGTTTCCGGATAGTTTTCGGAAATGACCGGCATGCCGTTTGACAGTGCATAGAAGGCACGGATCTGCTGAAAAATCTGCGACTCGTAAAAGTGGAGATTCAGTACCGCCCGGGCCTTGCCCAGCAGGGCGTCCCGTTCTTTGCCGTAAAGCCCGAACACGGTGAGGATCTTCAGGCCCTTTTTTCGCAGCTTCTCGATGATCAGCTTTCTCCGCTCATTCATCGAACCGTAAAAAATCAGATCGTATTCCGGCTGTTGCGCGGGTTTGATTCTCCGCAGTTTTTCGACATGATGGAAATCGACCAGAGCGGTGTTCTGGTGTCCGATCATTTTCAGATTGACGACGGAGTAATCCCAGACAAAGTGGCGATCCAGGCAGGTCTTGTACTGTGAGCTGATCCAGATGCTTTTTTCAGGGATCTGTTCGGTATTGAAGATCACCGTGTTCGGCGGGTAATCCGGGGCGTCCTTCGGATTGATATGGGCGCCGAAAACGATGTTCAACCCGTGCCGGAAGAGACGGTTTTTGCTCAGCGTCGCCGGATAGCCTGCTATCCGTGCCTTTTCGACGACATATTCAGCGGCCTCGAGCAATGCCATTGCATGGATGTAACCCGGCGGCTGCAACAGGCAGACATTGATTGCCGATTTGTCAGTGGTGTCTTGCATACTCATCGCTTGGCGATCATGGTCGTTTGATTATGATGATGTTCATTCTGCCTGATTCACGCAAACGCCTTCGTTCCGGGGTGGCAGGATCGCGGGTCACGTTGCAATGCCGGGATTGCCTGCGGTTCCGGTCAACTTCGGACGGTTCAGCACCGGCGGACGAATGACTTTTTTGTCGCGCAGATAACGTGTCACTACATCCCAGACCGGTTAGCCGGAGGCGCCTTCAGCGACGGGCGCCTAACTGGCCAGCCGGTAGTTCTTTACGGCTTCCACGACTTTTCCGTTTA